>NZ_JBDVOT010000223.1:0-3835 GCF_039968975.1 Maribacter sp.
TCAGGTTACTTTGAACAATAATAGAACCTATAACGCCGAATTAATTGGTACTGATCCTAATTCTGATATTGCTTTAATTAAGATTGAAACAAAGGAAAAGCTACCCTATTTAGCTTTTGGTGATTCTGACCATACTAAAATTGGTGAATGGGTTCTAGCCGTTGGCAACCCTTTCAACCTAACATCAACTGTTACAGCCGGTATCGTAAGCGCTAAAGCACGTAACCTTGGAAAAAACCAATCTTTCATACAAACCGATGCCGCAGTGAACCCAGGAAACTCTGGCGGAGCCTTAGTAAATACAAATGGAGATTTAGTAGGTATCAATACCGCCATTACATCACAAACAGGATCATATGTAGGCTATTCATTTGCAGTGCCTAGCAACATAGCTAAAAAGGTTGTTCAAGATATTTTGGAATACGGTAATGTTCAAAAAGGCTTTATGGGTATTAGTCCCGCGCCGGTAAACACCAGAGATGCTATTGCAAAAGGTATCAATAATATTGATGGAGTATTCATTGAATTAGTAGAAGAAGAGTCTGCAGCACAAGAAGCAGGAATCGTTGTAGGTGATATTATTAAAAAAGTCGATGAAATAGATGTACATAAATACCCCGATTTAACTGGATACCTTTCTACGAAAAGACCCGGTGACACTTTAGAATTTGTTATCGACAGAGACAAAGAGCTACTTAAATTACCGTTAGTACTAAAAGAAAGACAAGCCTTGGTCGTACCTGAAATGGGCTTAGAAGTAAGAAACCTTACTGAGCATGATAAAAAAGTATACAAAACAACATCAGGTGTAAAAATCACCGGTGTTCCTGAAAGATACAGAGGCTACGGTCTATCCGAAAAAGTAATAGTCAAGGTAGACAACCATGATATAGGAAATATTGACGACGCCTATACTGCATTTGGCAGTATTTCTAAATATGGAAAAACTGTTATTGTCATGGTAGGTTCAAATGGCGAAAGAGACCGATTGATCTTTCAATAAAAAACAAACAAAAAAATACAGCCTTCGCAAAAACGAAGGCTTTTTTTTGAAAAATATTTATTTTAAGTGCTTAATTTTTCTAGTTTTGTGCGAATTGTAAAAATAATCAACTAATTATGGCTCCACAGACCACATTTGAAAAAGAGCTGGCATTTCAAGCAGACCGAAGAAAAGCCACGACAGAATTTATTAAAATCGTGAGCGATTTATGGTATGATAAATCTATTGAAATTGTCCTTTTTAAAAATCAGGTTATAGATAAAAATGTAAGTGATATCATTCATTTACACGAGTACGCAGGTGAATTTGTACAGAAACCGATATCCATTTTTGACTCGGTAGAAATTCTTCGATCAATTTCAGACATGATGCTTCCGCCTTCAAAGCTTGATATTGGTAAATTAACCTATGAATACCACTCTGACACCAATATCTTAAACAATGTAAAATCTTTTGTAATCGATAAATTACAATCTGCACAAGATTTTAAAAGTATAGAACCTAAAGATGTTGTACTATATGGTTTTGGAAGAATCGGTAGATTAGTTGCCAGAGAGTTAATGTCTAAAACTGGAAAAGGAAACCAATTACGACTAAGAGCAATTGTAGTTAGAGGAAAACCAAGCATAGAAAATCTTGAGAAAAGAGCCAGTTTACTAAGAATAGATTCTGTTCATGGTATATTCAACGGTACCGTAAAGGTTGATTATGCAAACCTTAAACTTATTATCAACGGCACAACGGTACATGTTATATATGCAAACATGCCCGAAGAAATAGATTATACCGAATATGGTATTAATGAAGCACTCGTTATCGATAATACCGGTGCATTTAGGACCAAAGAACAATTAGAAAGACACTTACAGGCAAAAGGGGCATCAAGAGTGCTATTAACCGCACCCGGTAAAGAAGTTGCAAATATTGTTCACGGTGTTAACCATTTAGAATATAGCCCAGATGATACAGAAATCTTCTCTGCAGCGTCTTGCACAACAAATGCAATTACACCAATATTAAAGGCTATAGAAGAAACTTTAGGTATTGAAAAAGGACATTTAGAAACTATCCACGCATATACTAATGATCAGAATTTGGTTGATAATATGCATGGAAAATACAGAAGAGGTCGTGCAGCAGCATTAAATATGGTCATTACCGAAACCGGAGCAGGAAAAGCAGTAACCAAAGCATTACCATCTTTAAAAGGTAAATTAACCTCTAACGCAATTAGAGTTCCTGTACCTAATGGTTCTTTGGCAATTTTAAATCTTGATATAAATCAAAAAACATCTCTTGAGGGCGTTAATAGCATGATTAAAAAATATGCGCTTGAAGGTGACTTGGTTGAACAAATTAAATACTCATTAGATAAAGAATTGGTATCATCTGATATTATAGGTACCTCTGCCCCATCTATTTATGATAGTATGGCAACAATTGTGTCAGAATCTGGCAAAAATATTGTTCTTTATATATGGTATGATAATGAGTACGGCTATTCGCATCAAGTTATTCGTTTAGCAAAATACATTGCTAAAGTTCGTCGTTTTACGTACTATTAATAGTCTTGTAGCAAAACATCTATTTAATGATTACTTACGTAATTAAATAAACAGTTTTATGCTTTGTACTTTTTTTTCATATTTCAAGAATTATAAAGTACTTTCGTCAACTCTAAATTATTCAAATTAACCTAAGAATCTATTACATGAAGTTTTATAGAATACTATTGTTGCTAGCCTTTCTTTTAGCTAGTAATGTAAATTTTGCGCAAGACACTGAAGAAGAGGGAGATAAACTATCTCTTGACGAAGGTCCAATCAGTAATCAGTTTGATTATATTGCGAAGCGTTCAGGAAATTATAGAGCAGATGGTGTTAGGTATGAAGTAGTAAAAGAAACTAATCTATTTAAAATCAGAAAGAATGTTTTAGATTCTATCGCCGCTATGAACAAAAAAACGGGCGAACTAAAATCTACAATTGCAGAACATGAGACTACAATTACATCTTTAAATAAAAAATTAGAGGAAACTACTACTAATTTAGGTGCAGTTACGGAAGAAAAGGATAGTATGTCTTTCTTAGGTCTACCTGTTTCTAAAGGAACATATAATTTTGTTCTTTGGACAATTATAGGAGCGTTGTTTTTAACTCTAGGTTTGTTTATCTATAAATTCAGAAATAGTAATATTTTAACCCAAGAGGCTAAACAAAACCTATCTGAACTAGAAGTTGAATACGAGGATCACAGAAGAAGAGCCTTAGAGCGAGAGCAAAAAATAAGTAGACAGCTACAAGACGAGATTAATAAACAGAAGAAAACTAAATAATTAAAAGCTCCTTACGGAGCTTTTTTTTGATATGATACGTATTAAAAGAATTACAATAGCAGAGATTAACGAAGTTGCTCCTCTTTTTAATGGGTACAGAGTGTTTTACAAAATGGAATCTGATCTTGTTGCTGCTGCGGAGTTTTTGAAAAACAGAATTGTAAAAGAAGAATCTATTATTTTTGCTGCTTACGAAAACAACAAAGCGGTAGGTTTCACCCAACTTTACTATACTTTTTCTTCCGTAAGCCTACAAAAATCTCTTATTTTAAACGATTTATATGTTGATGCCAATTATAGAAAACAATCTATAGGAGAACAATTACTACTGAAAGCACAAGAGTTTTGCAAAAAGAACACTTATAAAGGACTGGCACTAGAAACAGCTATTGACAATCCTGCCCAAAAATTATATGAGAAATTAGGATGGGAAAAAGATTTCCATGCTTTTCATTACTTTTGGCAGGTTAAATGATGATGCAAAATCAAAAGATGCG
>NZ_JBDVOT010000224.1:0-14019 GCF_039968975.1 Maribacter sp.
ACGAAATCGGGCAAGGCTTCGGACCACGATTGTGAATACCGCTCGCCGTGCAGCAATTCTTGCCATTGGCGTACCATACCTAAATGCTCATTGTTCAATACAACAATCTTAACAGGTACTTTATGCTGAAAAATAACACCCAATTCTTGAATGGTCATTTGATAGCCACCATCACCTATGATAGCAACCACTTCCCTATCCATAGCACCCATTTTGGCACCAATAGCAGCTGGTAATGCGAAGCCCATAGTTCCTAATCCGCCAGAAGTAATATTACTTTTAGACTGAGAGAATTTGGCATATCTACAAGCAATCATTTGGTGCTGACCTACATCAGAAACTATAACCGCTTTATTATTAGATGCTAAATTTATTTCTTCGATCACCTCACCCATGGTCAAACCAGCTTTGGTTGGGTGAATATCATTTTTTATAATAGTATCAAACTCTATTTTATATTTCTCCTTAAAACCATTATGCCAAGCTTCATGCTTGTTCTCCTTTATCAATGGCAATAGAAGACCTAAAGTATCTTTTGAATTCCCTAGAACAGCCACATCTGCATGAACATTCTTATTTATTTCAGCAGGATCAATTTCAAAATGAATAACTTTAGCCTGCTTTGCATAATCTTCTAACCTACCCGTAACACGATCATCAAAACGCATACCTATGGCAATTAATAGATCACACTCATTGGTCATTAGGTTTGGTCCGTAATTACCGTGCATACCAACCATACCTACATTTAAAGGATGAGCCGTATCTAAAGCTGATGCACCCATAATAGTCCATGCAGCAGGAATGCCCGCCTTCTCGACCAAATCTTTCAATTCTTGTTCTGCCTGACCAAGAATTACACCTTGTCCCCAAACTATAAATGGTTTTTTAGCGCTATTGATCAAATCTGCAGCAGCTTCTATAGTACTCATTTTTGGTTTAGGTACCGGCTTATAACTTCTAACGGCAGTACATTTCTCGTATGCAAAATCGAACGCATCTATTTGTGCATTCTTAGTAATATCAACTAAAACCGGTCCAGGTCTACCAGATTTAGCAATATAGAAAGCTTTTGCCATTACCTCAGGAATTTCAGAAGCTTCGGTAATTTGATAGTTCCACTTCGTTACCGGAGTAGAGATACCAATAATATCAGTTTCTTGAAAAGCATCAGTACCTAACAGTTGCCTAGTAACCTGACCGGTAATACATACCATAGGGGTAGAATCTATCTGCGCATCTGCAAGACCTGTGACTAAATTGGTAGCACCAGGACCAGAAGTTGCGATAGCGACACCCACTTTTCCAGAAACACGAGCATACCCTTGCGCTGCATGCGTAGCACCCTGCTCATGTCTTGTAAGAATATGGGTCAACTTGTCCTGAAATTTATATAGCTCATCATAGACAGGCATAATTGCACCACCAGGGTAGCCATACATGGTTTCGACACCTTCAGCCAACAAACAATGAATTATTGCCTCTGCTCCAGAAATCTTTATAGTTTTCTTGCAATCTGTACCTTTTTTCTTCTCTTTTACTGTTTCCATAATTAATAATCAAATTCAAGTATTGTATATATGAGTTACAATAACCTGATATTAAAATCCGTCCAGTATTAATTAAAATCTAGTCGGTGTTATTTAAAATTCATCGGTAACACAACCCTTAGATGCCGAAGATACCATACGGGCGTACTTGTATAAACTTCCTCTTTTCACCTTTAATTCTGGTTGTTTCCAATTCTTCTTTCTTTCCGCTAATTGCTCATCCGTTAGATTAACCGAAATCTCGTTCTTCTCTGCATCAATGGTAATAATATCACCATCTTCCAACAAACCTATAGTACCACCATCTTGTGCTTCTGGTGCAACGTGACCTACGACAAAACCGTGTGTACCACCAGAGAAACGACCATCTGTAATCAACGCTACATCTTTACCAAGACCTGCACCCATTATGGCTGCTGTAGGTTTCAACATTTCTGGCATACCAGGACCACCTTTTGGACCTTCATAACGAATTACCACAACATCACCTTTTTTCACTTCACCTTTACCTATACCGGCATTGGCAAGAAATTCATCATTATATACTTTAGCTGGTCCTGAAAAATACAAACCTTCTTTACCCGTAATTTTTGCTACTGCACCTTCGGTTGCAAGATTACCGTAAAGAATACGCAAGTGACCTGTTGGTTTAATTGGATTACTCAATGGCTTAATAACCTGTTGATGTTCTAATAGCCCAGGAACCTCAGCCAAGTTCTCGGCAACTGTTTTACCGGTAACCGTTAAACAATCACCATGCAACATTCCATTGTCCAACATAAATTTCATAACAGCTGGTACACCACCTACGCGATGCACATCTTCCATTAAGAATTTTCCACTAGGCTTTAAATCTGCAAGAAACGGAGTAGTATCACTAATCTTCTGAAAATCATCTAATGTAAATTCAACATCTGCAGCCTTTGCGATCGCCAAGAAATGAAGAACCGCATTTGTAGACCCTCCTAAAAGTGTTAATAAGCGAATAGCATTCTCCATAGATTTACGGGTAATAATATCGCTAGGTTTAATATCCTTTTCTAAAAGAGTTCTTAAAGCTTTACCAGAATTTATAGCATCGTACTGCTTGTCTTTACCAATAGCAGGATTAGAAGAATTATAAGGCATTGCCATACCTAATGCCTCTATTGCCGAAGCCATAGTATTGGCAGTATACATACCACCACAAGCTCCTGCACCAGGACAAGCATTTTGTATTACACCTTTATAATCATCTTCATTCATTGTACCGGCAACCTTTTCGCCCCAAGCCTCAAAAGCCGATACTACATCTAATTTTTTATCCTTAAAACAACCCGAAGCAATTGTACCTCCATATACCAATACAGAAGGTCTATTTAAACGGATCATTGCCATAAGAGCCCCAGGCATATTCTTATCACAGCCTACAACAGTAACCAAACCATCATAATTCATTGCTTGTACTACAGTCTCCATAGAATCTGCAATAATATCTCTTGAAGGCAAAGAATAACGCATACCGTAGGTACCCATAGATATACCATCACTTACACCAATAGTATTGAATACGAGACCAACCAAACCTGTACCGTTGACACCAACTTTGACCTCTTGTGCCAAATCATTTAAATGCATATTACAAGGGTTACCCTCATAACCTGTACTACCAATACCAATTAATGGTTTTTTTAAATCTTCTTCTGTTAAACCAATTGCATGTAGCATTGCTTGTGCCGCTGGCTGTGTTGGATCCTGGGTTACATTCTTACTATGTTTGTTCAACTCCATAATATAATTCTCGTATGCTTATCTTGATTTCTTAAATAGTACTAAACCAAAGATAAAAGTTTATAAAAATTTCAATTTTTAACTATAATTGACAATACAAATTCATTTTATCAAAAAATCACATAAACAACTAATTATCAATAATTTAAATAGTCAATTTATATCATATTCAATACTTCAAAACTATCCTGTTTTATTATAGCATCATAAAAAAAACCTGCATCAACTAATTCTGATACAGGTTTTTCTATAAAATGAAAAGCTATATCACCCCTACATAGGAATGACAATGACTAGTTCAATATTTAATTTTGATATTATCATACTACAATAGTACTTAAAAAATAGGTCATAAATAACAGCTTAACAAAATCAGTGCAAAAAATAATAAATTATATCAATTTAAAACTTACAGAATCTCCACCTTTCTTTTGTGCCAATATGCAAATAGCCTTATCGGTTAACTGAACCGCTCTGGGGTAGCCACCTGTGGTTTGACCGTCTTTCATCAATACAATCAGCTTACCTGCAGGTGTCAGTTGTACCGTACCAGGTATAGTTGCAGAAGTAAGCATTGAAAAAGTATGCGGCTGTATAGTTTCGCTTAGTTGATAAGCCATTCTATTGTTCTCATGTGCAACGGTAAATGTTCTAGAGAAAATTTCTTCTAACTGCTTATCGGTCAGTATATCAAATTCTGGCGCCTTATTTACTTCTAGAACAGAATCATTTAAAAATGAAGCTACCTTAATCTCAGATATTTTAGGTTGAAAATCTTGCTGAACAGAAAAAGACACGGCATCATTATCTGTTAATCTATTATATTTTGTTATCGGTTGATAGAAAGACCTACTACCTAGAACTTCTTCAGAAGCAAATCCGCCTTTCACGGCTAAGTACGCTCTAAAACCTTTTTCTAACTTACCGAAAGATAGAATATCTCCTTTCTCTATCGTATATACCTTATAATTTTGAATTGGTAGGTTATTTAGCGTAGCTAACATTTTTGCTCCGCCAAGTGTAATATATGTTTCTTTTTCAAAGATTAGCGTTGGTCCTGTCATGGTAATTTCTAAAACAGCGGCAGATTCTTCATTCTCAAGTAAAGAATTTATCTTAAAAACCGAAATCTCATCCATAACTCCTGAAACCGGTACACCTTTATTTCTATAATGAAATCTACCTGCATCTTGTATGGTCGTGTAAAAACCCGCTTTTAGAACTTTAAGCATCTATCTTAATTTTTTCAGGTTTATAAATTCCTACTTCAGCCTCTATTTTACGAAGGTCATATTCAGCTTTTGATATTCTATAAAATTCGATTTTATCACCAACACTCACAAAACACGGATTCTCTTTGGTTGCATCAAAAATTGGCACCGCGCAATTACCTATAATATTCCAACCACCAGGTGACTCTTGCGGATAAATACCTGCTTGTTTTCCTGCTATACCAACAGCACCTTTTATTACTTTAGGTCTTGGAGTAGCTTTTCTTGGTAATTCTAATTCCTTATCAATACCACCTAGATACATGAAGCCGGGCAAAAAGCCAATACCAAAAACGGTATATGTAGCTCCCGTATGCATAGCAATAATTTCTTCTTTTGTTTTATGAAGCTGATTTGCCACTTCCTCTAAATCAAGACCGAACTCCAAATCATACGAAACAGGTAATCGCCATAAGTACCTATCTGGCTTTGGTGACTCTTTTAATTGTATGTACCACTTATATATGTCAGAGGATAATTTTTGAAAATCAAGTTGTTTTGTTCTGTTTATAATTAAAAGAGAATTATAAGAAGGTACTAGCTCCCACGCTTTATCCGTAAACACTTCTTTGGTCAAAAACCTTTCGAAATGTAAAATTTTTTCTAATATAATTTCACTGACCTCATTTGGCCATTCTATTAAGACAGAATGAGCACCAAATGGTTTAATATTTATTTTAGGGGAATTCACGATTTTACTTGTAGATTATGATGTGGCAATTCATTTGAAAGATACGCCAAAATTTGCAATGCAGTGGGAGTATCTCCATGAATACAATAGGTATCAGCCTTAATATTTGCATTCTTGCCTGTTATGGTTTTTACAACCTTATCATTATACATGCATAAAATATGATTTAAGACCTCTTCACCAGACGTAATCAAGGCGTCTTTCTCTTTTCTTGACACCAAACTTAAATCATCATTATAATTTCTATCTGCGAAAGCTTCTACTAAAACTTTGAATCCAATATTAGTTGCCAGTTTGTGAATGACACTATTAAAAGGAACATATAATAAAGCACTATTTTTATAAGGTGCGATTGCAGATAAAAAGGTTTCTGCCAAATGCTCATTTTTAGCTATGTCATTGTATAAAGCACCATGAGGTTTTATATGATGCAATGGTATATTCATTTTTTCTCGAACAGATTCAAATAATTCTAACTGTGTTTGAATACTACTAATAAGCTCATCATTCGGAATTAACATACTTACCCGTCCAAAATTTTGGCTATCGGGATATGACGGATGCGCACCAACCTTAACTTGATGTTTCTTTGCCAGTTCTAAACAAATTTGAATAATCTCTTTTGAACCTGCATGACCACCGCAAGCAATATTACAAGAACTTATCATTGGAAACAGGTCTTTTTCATTACCAACACCCTCCCCTACGTCACAATTAATATCTATAAATCTTTTCACCATCTATAATATACCTAAAACGGTTAAAATACTTTTAGCTCCCAATAAAATGGAAAGAAGAATAATTAGTCCGCCAAAAATATTCTGCAACATAGAATTCTTATATTTCCCCATCACTCCCGCTCTGTTTACAACCCACAATAAGAAGACAGCAATAACAGGTAGTAACAATCCATTTGTTATCTGAGCAAATTTGATAATCTCAATAGGTTTAATTCCAAAGGACAGAAAGAAAACACCAAGCCCTAAAATAACCATCCAAATCATTCTAAACTTAGCATCCTTAAACTCAGCTTTCCAACCAAAGCAGCTATTTGCAACATAAGCTGCAGCCAAAGGTGCCGTAATTGCCGAAGTAATACCTGCAGCACACATTCCAATACCTAAAAAATATAAAGCAGCAGAACCGTATAATGGTTCTAAAGCTTTTGCCATATCTATTACATTATTAACTTCATGAGAATTAATAGCCGCAGCAGAAATAATAATACTCACAGAAACCAGCCCCCCTAATATAATAGACACCAAAGTATCTCTTTTAGCCAATTGCAGGTCATCTTTAGATTTCCATTTCTCACTGACCAAGGCAGCATGTAAAAAGAGGTTATATGGAACAACGGTTGTACCAACCAAAGCTATTATGGTAAGAATACCTTTTTCAGGAATTGTAGGTACAAAAAGACCTTTTAATAGTTGCCAAACATCTGGCTTGGTCAATATAGCTGTCATGACAAAAGATAAACTCATGATAAGCACCAGTACTATAAATACTTTCTCTAGTGCCTTATAACTGCCTAGATATAATAGGAGAAAAGCAAGACCACCTAATATAAAAGGGTATAAATTACTGTATTCCATACCAAACAAGGCTTCCATACCTAATGTAGCACCACCAATATTACCCGCTTCATAAGAAGCATTACCTATTATAATGGCAGAAAAGATGAGAGCGATGACACTATTACGAATCCAAGGATTATGCAACTCTTGCTTAATTACATCTGCCAAACCCTTTTGTGTTACTATACCTAGACGTGCAGACATTTCTTGAAGAATAAAGGTTGCTATTATAGATAACAACATAGCCCACAATAAACTAAACCCAAAATCAACTCCTGCCAGGGTACATGCCGTAACCGTTCCCGGACCAATGAACGCAGCAGCTACCAATACTCCCGGACCTAATTTCTTAAACATCTTGTAAATTTATAGTTCTTGTAAATATAATTGGTAAATATGACTTTGCTCACCTTACTCAAAATCATTTTCACCACAATTTTAACATTTCAAATTGCCGTTAATCTAAAAAAATGCAGTTCGTCTAAAACTTGGATGTCATTCATCGAGGTTTCATAATAATCAAAAAAGAACAAGGTTATAGCTATCCCCAAACCTTAAATTTAACCTATTAATGATTTGTTTAGAATGTAAGAAAGAACTCGGTTATTTAGATCACAAAAATGCAATGGAAAGTGCAGGTGTAGAGCTTTGTGCCAAACACCACGAACGAATTAAATTATTGATAAATAAACACAATACACCATTAGAAGCCATACAGCTTTATTATGCTCTTAAAGAAGCAGGTGTAAGTTCTATGTTAGAATGGTGGGATGGTAAAAAGTCTATTGACATTGCCATTTCTCGTGCAAAACTCAATATTGAAATTGATTCTGAATATGAAAAGCTAACAGAACATGAGGCTATAAATAATTTAGAAGAAGCAATGCACTCATTTAAAAATGGTTTTACTACCATTAGAATTCCGCACATTGTAGTACGCTATTATTTAAATGAAACCGTAAATAATATTATTGGAATAATGGAAGGCTTAAAAGCCAACATTAAAGTTATTAACTAAAAACTAGATATGGAAAATTCTAAAAAAGCATTTAGAAACCCCATTAGGGCTGCAATAGCAACTCTTTTAATTGGTATGGTTATGCGAATACTTCATTATCCTTTTTCTGAAGGAATAATTTTTGTTTCCTTTGCGGCGATACTAATATTATATATAGTTCGCTTTGCAAAAAAGGAAGAAAAAAAGTCAGTTGATTTAATTAAAATGGCTTTGGTACTTTTTTGGACCTCTAACGGAATATTGACAATTTTAGACTTTACCCATACTTTGTTTTTTCAAATTGGTACCGCATTTACATTTATTGCTTGGTTTGCAATGGAAGGCACTTCATACTTCATTTCCAAAGACGGAAACGTAAATAATAGTATAACTGAAATTATTTGGAATTTTGTAATGGTTATAGGCGTGATTACACTAATCTGCGGTGGGATTATGCATTTACTTACCTGGGATTATTCTATCCCTGTACTTACACTTGGTTTAACCATTGTAACCAGTTACATACTTAAAGATATTTTTACAGCACCTAAAAATAACGAAGACGATATTAACAATGAAGAGTTATATTCTTAAAAGAATACTACTCTTTTATATAAACAGCAATACCCCAACCAACCCTCTCAAGTTGGTGAACAGTTTTGAATGGTTTTTGAAAAATCATTACCATTCAATTCTTGTTCAATTAAATATTAGACATTTTTCGTCGCAAATTCTAAGTAGTTCAATCTAACCAACCAAAGTTTAATTATCGAGAATTTCAATATAGAGATTAAATAAGCTTTTAAAGATTACCCCAACCACCCCTCTCTATCCAGACTTCTGTATTGAATGGCCTCTGAAATATGGTTGCCATCTAAATTATCAGCACCACCAAGGTCAGCTATAGTTCTTGCTACTTTTAAAATTCTATCGTATGCCCTAGCGGAAAGGTTCAATCTTTCCATCGCATTTTTCAACAAGGCTTTAGACTTATCATCTAATTTACAATGTTCACGAATTTGTTTGGTATTCATCTGAGCATTGTAATGCACATTTTCCATACCCTCAAATCTTGCGGTCTGTAATTCTCGTGCTGCTGTCACTCGCTTTCTAATGTCTACACTACTCTCCCCTTTTCGTTCTTCTGATAATTTTTCGAACGGCACAGGAGTTACCTCTATATGAATATCTATTCGATCCAATAAAGGACCTGATATCTTACTTAAATACCGCTGCATTTCGGCAGGTGATGAAGTTACGGGAGCATCTGGGTCATTGAAATATCCGCCCGGACTTGGGTTCATACTTGCCACCAACATAAAACTACTTGGGTAGGTAACGGTAAAGCGGGCACGAGAAATGGTTACCTCTCTATCTTCTAAAGGTTGGCGCATTACCTCTAATACACCACGTTTAAATTCCGGCAATTCATCTAAGAACAGAACGCCGTTATGAGAAAGGGATATTTCTCCCGGTTGTGGGTATGCACCGCCTCCTACAAGGGCGACATCTGAAATTGTGTGATGGGGACTTCTAAAAGGCCTCTGACTCATTAACCCCATATTCTTAATCTTACCGACCACGCTATGAATTTTTGTGGTTTCTAAAGCCTCATGCATGGTCATTGGCGGCAAAATTGAAGGCAACCTTTTCGCAAGCATAGTTTTACCGGCACCCGGCGGACCAATTAGGATTATATTATGACCACCAGCAGCTGCAATCTCCATGCAACGCTTAATACTTTCTTGCCCTTTTACATCTGAAAAATCAAATTCTGGAAAATCAAGATTTTTATAAAACTCTTCTCTAGTATCTATGATGGTTTGCTCAAGTGGAGTGCCTTGATCAAAGAAATCTAAAACCTGTTTTATATTTTCAACTCCGTATACTTTTAAATCTCCAACAATTGCCGCTTCTTTAGCATTGGCAGTTGGTAGTATAAAACCTGTAAATCCTTCTTCTTGTGCTTTAATAGCAATTGGTAAAGCTCCTTTTATAGGCTGCAAGCTACCATCTAAAGACAGTTCGCCCATGATGATATACTTATCTATATTCTCTGATTTTATTTGACTAGATGCCGCTAATATGCCTATGGCCAAGGTAAGATCATAAGCAGAACCTTCTTTACGAAGATCTGCAGGAGCCATATTTATAGTGATTTTTTTACCCGGAATTTTATATCCGTTATTCTGTAGTGCGGCGGCTATTCTGTAGTTACTCTCTTTAATAGCATTATCTGGTAACCCTACTAAATGATAACCAATTCCTTTATCAATATTTACCTCTACAATTATCGTAGTAGCCTCTACGCCAAATACTGCACTCCCATAAACTTTTGTAAGCATTTTTAATCCTTTGGCTTAAATGTAAGGATTTCTTTACTCTTTTGAATTTCATTCTTATTCATCATCATTTTACGAAACTTCCCGTTCACATACATTTCAGCTTGATCTCTGTAGTGTTTACTAAACGGATTACCAGATTGCCCGGTAGGTAGAATACTAATACTGTTCTCTACATCAGAAAAATCTACAAGCCTTCTCGTAGAAGGTCCTGAAGTAGTTTTGTAGAAACCAGTTTCGTCATATGAGAATGCCAAATTATTAATCACTTCCCTTGTACCATTTACAGGAAAGGGACCTACATTAAAAAAGGAGCGTAATGCCGCTATTTGACCAATAGGATGAGGATGCTCAAGACTATGCACCCTTTCCCATCGCCAATAATTCATGTTATTACCAAAATCTTTTTCTAATGAAGCTACTGCATCCATGAAAGATTTGTTTACAATATCTGCCATGCTTTCTTGAATATCGGCTGTACTTACATCATCTAACCATACAGATTCTTCATCTTTAGATAGCGGCGCAATTAATCGTTTTACAAAATGGGTATTTATAAACTGACTGAACAACTCTTCATCTAATTCATCTTTAAACGTATTTTCTAAAAAGTAATACACCCATCTATTATAAATAGTTGCATCTATTGAAGATAACTCGTAATCCCCTGTCCACATTTTTAGACTATCAATAGCTTTTAATCCGCTTTCACTCAATATTGAGACATCGATATACTTAGATAAGTTTGTCACAATTTCAGGGTCTACAGATGAAATAACATCGGTAATCATGTCACTTGCCGAATCTAAATTCCAATCATTTTTAGGCTCTAACAACTGCACTATACGTTTACCTCTATTTTCAGGTAAATAGTACCCTGGGTAAAGCATACCAGCTATTGAGTCAGGCTGATTATTCGCAGAATACACATAGTTACTTGGAGGATTAATAGCTTGAGGATTTTCCTTAAAGGGTATAAATTCTTTTTCTACCGGTAGCCCTTCGCCTACTTCAAAAATCAACTTCGTATTTACAGAATCAGGAATGTTATAAAGCTGTGCCGTAGCAAACCATGCCACATTACCCTCATTATCGCCATACATTATATTTAAGCCAGGTGCATGAATTTTTGGTAAGGCTTTCTTGAACTCTGTAAGATTATTAGAATGACTTAAACCGAATAGCGCATCTATAACTCTATTTTCTACCTGAGTATATAGCCAAGACATTGCAATAGGTCTTTCGCCCTGTACTTGATCGGCTATTCCATTTAAAATTGGTCCGTGATTAGATTTTTTATAGGTAAACTCCACATCAGAAGAATCTTTTACCTTAAAAGTCTTCGTGATGATTTCATAGTCTACATATCCGCTTTCAGATAAATATTGATCTTCGTTATCTGGATTATTCTCTTCATAATAAAAATCTACATCATCATTCTCGAACATGGTTAGACCATATGCAACCTTCCTATTATGTCCTAAAAGCGGAAATGGTATACCAGCAATATGATACCCATATTTAGAATATGATGGTGTTTCTATATGAGCTTCAAACCAAACCGAAGGCTGAGCAAAACCTATATGAGGATCATTGGCAAAAATGACTTTACCATTCTTAGTTTTTTCAGGTGCTATCACCCAACTATTACTTCCTTCGAATAAAGGAATATCCAAAGCTCCTAAAGCTTTGTTTACTGAAGCAGTAAGATTATTTTGAATAGTGTCTGATAAAGTAGGGTTATAGTTCTTAATCCATTCCGTATCAACGCTAGAACCTACATGCAAGTCATTTAAATATTCAGGTCCTAATTTGGCATTTATAGTAGTAAGGAGAGGATCTGTTTTATGAGCCATAGCGAAACTAAAAGCCATATAACCAATAGTATTATAAACGTCTTCCAATACAAACTCTTTCTTATCTATACCTGTTAGATAAAATTCTACCGGTGTGGGTCCTTCTTTTATAAATTGATTGATGCCGTCTAAGTAAGCTTTAGCCAAAATAACACCATCATCACTCTCATCTGCATTATGTGCTGTCACTTTAGAGGCATCTGCAATACCTAGAGATAAAAAGAATTTATCAGTACCTATTAAATCCGCACCAAATACTTCTGACAGACCACCACTAGCAATTCTTCTAAGAAGTTCCATTTGCCAAAGACGATCTTGAGCATGAACATAACCTAAAGTTCTAAAGGCATCTTTTTCATTCTCTCCATAAATATGAGGAATACCATACTCATCGTAGTAGACATTTACTTCTTGCTCAAGGTCTGCAAGTTCTTTTTCACCGGAATAATCTGGCTTTAGAGTGTACGCAAATAGTCCGACAACAATAATCAGAAGGGTAACAATAACCAATAGGAAAGCTCCTATTTTTTTTAGTATTTTCATAGTTCTGTTTGGGGGAATTGCCCCAAGTTAAAACTATTTTTTACATTAAACACTTCGTAGCCCTGCTTTTTATTGACAAATAGTCAACATCATACAAAACTATATACTATTCATTATTACGCAATCCTTCTAATAACCAGTTTTTATAGGTAGGTATATCTGTATTTTGAATAGATGTGTTCAACACTTTTAAATCTGGCGAAAGCAACACGTAAAATGGTTGGGAAATAGAACCAAAATTTACATCTTGAAAAGTACCCCACTTTTGGGCAATGTTATTTATTTCTTTAACGCGACCACTATCAAACTGAAAATTAAATTGTTCATCTTCTGGCAGATCCTCCCTATCATCAGTATATAATGAGATAAGTACATAATTCTCTTTTATAATCGGAAAAACTTCAGAATCGCTCCATACATTTTCTTCCATCTTTCTACAGTTTACACATGCCCAACCTGTAAAATCTAAAAGTATTGGTTTGTTTACTTTTTTTGCATAAGCCAAACCTTCGTCAAAATCTTTGTAACAATCAATGCCTAACGGACAATCGCTTTCTTGCTCAAAAATGCTATAAAATTCAGGAGGAGGAAATCCGCTTAACAATTTCAAATTGGTGATATTGGTAACTCCTAAGATCATATAAACAGTAAATGCAGCACTTACAAAAGCAGCTACTTTTCTACTAAGCGATAGCTTTTTTATTGGTCCATCATGCGGAAACTTGTATAACCCAAACAAGTATAAAGTCATTGCTAAACCTAGCACTATCCAAATACCTAAAAATACCTCGCGCTTTAAAATACCCCAATGCCCAACTAAATCTGCATTAGATAAGAATTTTAAAGCTAAACCTATTTCCAAAAAGCCTAACACTACTTTTACAGTGGTCATCCATCCACCAGATTTTGGCAATGAATTTAACCATGCCGGGAATAAGGCGAACAAAGCAAAAGGCAATGCCAATGCTACACCAAAACCGGTCATACCAGCAGTAAGATTAGAAGCAACTTCACCTTCTGCCAAGGTTGTACCACCAAGCAACCCTCCTAGGATAGGTCCTGTACAAGAAAAAGATACAATAGCCAATGTGACAGCCATAAAAAAGATACCTAAAACACCACCTACCTTTGTAGATGCGTCATCCATCTTATTTGCCCAAGAGCTTGGCAACGTTAGCTCATAATAGCCAAAAAAGGAAAAAGCAAAAAATAAGAATATTACAAAGAACAATAAGTTTAACCAAACGTTGGTCGCAATAGAATTTAGAATTTGAGAATCTACCGAATCAAACAAATGAAAAGGTAGACTTAGTAAAAAGTAAATAAGAATTATAAAGAAACCATATAACAACGCGTTAATGATTCCTTTAGATTTTTTCTGCGAGTGCTTGGTAAAAAAAGAAACCGTTAAAGGTATCATTG
>NZ_JBDVOT010000225.1:0-47804 GCF_039968975.1 Maribacter sp.
TTTCTGAAGCGAATAGTTCTACTTTATAACCGTTAGGTACCGTTAAGGTTTTTAAGGCTTCTTCACCATAATTATAATGAGTAATGTCTTCCTCGTTGCCTAAGTTGTAATTGGTTTCTACAGGAGGTAGTTTGCTTGTTAGTGCATCGGCTGATTTTATATCATAGGTATTCCCTACTAAAGTTGCCCAAATAGATGAATCTCTAATTGCAGTTAGTTCTCTTGTTTTCTTTATTTCAAAGGGATAATTATCTGGACCATAAGGAGCATGTCGCCTACCAAAAACATGAACGCCATTGGGAATTTTATAATCGTTGTGCCAGTAAAAATTTTTTTCTTTAACAGCTTCGTTTACTGCTATTCTTTTTTCTTCTGCTTTTATAGTTTTATTCCCGGTAAGTTGGTCGGCTAAGAATTCTGCGAGTTTATTATATCCTTCTTCGTTTAATTGAGAGCCATCTATAGTAAAATCAGTTTCAGGGTTCTCAAACCATTTTTTCGAAGGATTGTATACGTCTATAAATGGTATGTTATTACTGGCAGATATTTCTTTCATTGCATCTGCATATAATTTGAGATTTTCATTTTCTAAATCACCATTTGGTACATCTACATGGTCCGATATATTTTCGAAAGCAATAGGCGAAACGATAACTAACTGTGGCGTGGTAGAACCGTTATATTTCTGTTTTAAGGAGTGTTTAATAAATGCATCTAACTCTGATTTATAATTTTCCAAGCCAACAGCTCCTTCAAAAGATTCACTGTATCCGAAAAAGGTTAAGATTATATCAGCTTCTAATCGTGAAAGCCATTCATCTGAAGTTTCAAAAACACCTTCACTACCCGAATTTTGTGCTAATTCTGTTTGGAATTTTTCTGCTCCAGGAAAAGCCCAAGGAGAAACACGACCTGAATGTGGTCTAAAACCAGGAGTGTCACCACCATCGCACATGTTTCTAATTATTAGTGAATCGTTGGGGTGCCGAAGTTGTAATTCAGTCTCAAGACTGCCATAATTTAGCATTCTAGAGCCTAAATTGTTTCCAATTAAAGCAATAGAAGAATGTGGTGTTATCCGTACTATGGGTTCTTTGTTTTCAGTACAACTGTAAATCATTAGAACACCTATGAATAATAAGGCTAATCTAAAAGGTGAGGTAAAGATTTTTGTCATTATTGAGTAAGTTGTTTGAGGTTGATACCTTTAAATATAGATATAAAAAAACCACTCGAAAGTGGTTTTTGTTATTTTACAGCATGATTTAGAAATTTCTATAATCACCTTCGAGAAAAGCATTTGCTTCTTCTTCAGCGAACTTGGCATTTTCACTGTCCCAATGTAAAACTTGATTTGGGAATCTGCCGGCAATTACCCCCAATAAAATGGTTTCTGTTAGTCTGGATGCATATGAAAATGGAGCGGTGGTTTTATCGATGCCCAGGCATGCATCTACAAATTGATGATAATGCTTAGGTCCTTCAGTATCATAGTTACGAATAGGTTTGCCCATATTATTGGCCTTTTCTACAGCTTCTATTTCCACAGATATATCTACATATTCACCATTTACTATTTTTTTAGGTAGTTGCATAAAGTGAGGAAGTAATAGTCTACCCTTTTCTCCAATGAACATAGCCCCTTGGTCAGGAAGAGTTCCTTCATCAGCTTCCTTAGTGTCTAAAGACATTTTATCTTCCATTGATTCTTTAGAAGATTCTTCGGTAGAAGTCATGCTCTTTGCGCCAGGTAATATTAGATCTTCATGGTCTTGCGGAGCACCAGGACCGTCATACCATACCCATTTTAAAGTTTCTGCAGTATATTCCGTCTGTGGAAATTCATAGGTTACTACATTTTTCTGTGGAAAACCAAAACCGTTTGGCTCTCTACATTCATTTTTAATCGTCTTGGGAACTTGAAGTGCTAAGGCATTATACGGAGTGTCAAAAATATGAACTCCCATGTCACCTAAAGTACCACAACCATAATCAACTAATTTTCTCCAGTTACCCGGGTGATAGAAACCTTCTTTATAAGGTCTTTCAGCTGAGGTTCCTAACCAAAGATTCCAGTCTAGTGATTCTGGGATTGTGTCAGAACCTGTAGGTTCAACACCGTCATAACCCCAATCTTTTGGAGACCATGCACGAACGGTATGTACTTTGCCTATAATACCTGATTGTATTAATAAGGTTGCTAATTTATAATCATAGAAAGAATGTACTTGAATTCCCATTTGGGTAACCAAACCTTTTTCTGCTGCTAGTTTATTCATTGCCCTAGCTTCAGATACATAATGGGTCAAAGGTTTTTGACAGTACACTGGCTTATCCATTTCCATAGCCATCATTGAAGCAGGTGCATGTGTGTGGTCTGGTGTTGATACAACAACAGCATCAATCTCATCACCCATCTCTTTTAACATTACTCTATAATCGGTATATGTTTTTGCATTAGGATGTAGTTCTTTTGCCGCCGCTAAGTTGTTTGCGTCAACATCACATAATACGGTGACATCAACTTTGCTATGTGATGAAATAGCTTTTAAATCTTCGGCTCCCATATTGCCAACACCAATGTGTGCAGTTCTTAGCCTAGTTAATTTTTTTACCTCTTTTTTGCAAGACCAAAGTCCAGAAGGTAATAATACAAATGTGGATAATGCCGCTGCGTTTTTTAAAAAGTCTCTTTTATTCATTGGTGTGGTGGTTAAAGTTTTTTAATTTTTATATTTCTGAACCAGATTGGGCTGGAGTGGTCTTGAAAGCCTATAAAGCCAGTTTTAAACTTGCCGTAGTCTTCACTATTTTTCCATTTGTCTGAATTTTTTTTCTCATACCAAGCTTCATCCCATGGTACAAAAGAAACTACTTTTTTACCATTTAACCAGTGTTCTACTTGTTCAGGGGTAAATATGATTCTGGTAGTGTTCCATTCCCCAACCGGATTTAGTATTTTTCCTTCAGGATTTGCGGCATGCATGGCATAGTCAGAAGCTGTTTGTTGAAGTGGCTTTAGTTCTTCGGGCTTTTCGGTGTAGCCTAGGCTTAAGTTATAATCTGTAATATCGTGAATGCTGGCATAATTTTCATCATCGATCAATTGGTATTCTGGAGAAACTTCTGGTGGACTATCATAACCTTCTTTTAAGTGGTAAAAAATACCACTGTTTCCGCCTTTTGGTAATTTCCATTCTACATAAAGCTCAAAATTATCAAACTCTTCTGCGCCGTAAATAATATCAGTACCACCAGTGTAATCTTGCTCCATACCTAATTCGGTATCAAACTGTAGTTCTCCATCTTTGGCAATCCAGCCCGGTGGTAGTTCTTTGCCGTTGTAGGCGCGCCAACCTTTGGTCGTCGTACCGTCAAAAAGAGTTATCCATTCGTTATCTTTTTCGCTAATGGGTGGATCTTGTGCTTTATCTTTCTTTTCTGATTTACAAGCTGACGCTAAAACAAGAAAAAAAAGAAGTGTAGCATAGGTGGTTCTTTTCATTTGTTGAGTTGTAGTTAGGTTATTGTTGAGTTGTAAAATGTAGATTTTACACAATCTTGAAAATACAAAAAAAAAGAATGGCGATAAAGGTATTTCCCTATATCGCCATTCTTGAAAGTTGAACAACCTGTCTTAGTCGATATACGTCTATCTTAGAATTGTTTGGGTTCTATCTGGACCAACAGAAACAATCTTAATCGGTATTTCTAATTCTTTTTCAAGAAAGTCAATGTACTCGTTAAGTGCCTTCGGTAATTGGTCTGCAGAAGTCATTTTGGTTAAATCTTCTTTCCAACATGGGAACTCAGTATAAATAGGAGTTACATTTTCTGGTTCTATATTATATGGAAAATGGGTTATCGTTTTACCTTTATATTCATAGGCTGTACATACCTGTAAGCTATCAAAACCAGAAAGTACATCGCCCTTCATCATATTTAACTGGGTAACACCATTAACTTGACAAGCATATTTTAATGCTACTAAATCTAACCAACCACAACGTCGTGGTCTACCGGTTACTGCACCAAACTCATGACCTACTTTTGCCATTTCTGCTCCAACTTCATCAAACAATTCTGTAGGGAAAGGACCGGAACCTACACGTGTTGTATATGCTTTGAAAATACCAAATACCTCTTTTACTTTATTTGGGGCAATACCTAAACCTGTACAAGCGCCTGCCGCTGTAGTATTGGATGATGTTACAAATGGGTATGTTCCAAAATCTATATCTAATAAAGATCCTTGTGCACCTTCTGCCAATATAGTTTTACCTGCTTTTATAGCTTCGTTCAAGTACTCTTCACTATCAATAAAAGTTAATTCTTTTAAGCGCTCTACGGCATCAAAAAATTCTACTTCCATTTCTTCTAAATCATACTGAATATCAACATTATAGAAGCTGATCATTGCTTCATGTTTATCTGCTAAATGACGGT
This sequence comes from Maribacter sp., assembly GCF_039968975.1. Lineage (GTDB taxonomy): Bacteria > Bacteroidota > Bacteroidia > Flavobacteriales > Flavobacteriaceae > Maribacter. The sequence continues at coordinate 4,447 of NZ_JBDVOT010000225.1, forward strand.
ATTTTTCTTTCCAAGAATCTAGTTCTAAATCTCCGATACGCATACCGTTTCTACCAGTCTTGTCCATGTAAGTTGGACCAATACCCTTTAATGTAGAACCAATTTTTGCTTTACCTTTAGATGCTTCAGAAGCTGCATCTAACAAACGGTGCGTTGGTAATATTAAATGTGCTTTTCTAGATATGATAAGTTTAGCCTTGTAGTCTATATCAAACTGATCCAAACCTTCAAGTTCCTTTACAAAAACAACTGGATCTATAACAACACCGTTACCAATAACGTTCATTGCTTTTTTATGAAAAATTCCTGAAGGAATAGTTCTAAGAACGTGTTTAATGCCGTCAAATTCTAAGGTGTGACCAGCATTTGGACCGCCTTGAAAACGTGCAATAATGTCGTAATCTCTAGTTAATACATCAACAATTTTTCCTTTTCCTTCGTCACCCCATTGTAGGCCTAACAATAAATCTACTGCCATCTAAATTTTATATACTTGGTTAGTTTTATTTAATTTCTTTTTTGCCCGCACTTTTAGCAGGAGTATTTTTGGTCCCGTAAAAATACAGGGAATGTGTATTTATGGTTATGTCAAAAACTTCTTCTATCGTTTTTTTGATAGACTGTATTCTTGGGTCACAAAACTCCATTACTTCACCCGTATCGGTAAGTATAACATGGTCATGCTGGCGGTCAAAATATGATTTTTCATATTGTGCCTGATTCTTGCCAAATTGGTGCTTACGTACCAATTTACAATCTAAAAGAAGTTCAATGGTGTTATATAAAGTAGCTCTACTAACACGATAGTTTTTATTCTTCATTTTAATATATAGAGACTCTATATCAAAATGTTCGTCACTTTCGTAAATCTCTTGAAGAATAGCGTAACGTTCAGGGGTTTTTCTATGTCCTTTGTCCTCTAAAAAGGCGGTGAAGACGTTTTTTACAATTTCTTGATTTTTATCAGAAGACATATTTACTACATTAATACACAAAGGTACATTTAAATTTTAATTTCCTTTTTCTAAATACGAGTAACTTTATCAATACCGTTGATGTTCATAAGATTATCGGTTAGCTTTTTTAATACAGCCTTGTTTTTGACCACTACGGTAATCTTACCCTTAAATGTTCCTCCATCGGTGCTAAAGTTCAAGTTACGCATATTTACGTGCATAATATCTGATATAACTTCTGTAATATCACTAACAAGTCCTAAGTTGTCTATACCTGTCAATACAATATCTGCCTGATATTCTTGCTGTGATGAATCTATCCATTTTGCGCTTATTATGCGATATGCATAATTAGATTGTAATGAAATGGCATTAGGACAGTTCTTTTTATGAACCTTAATTCCTTCAGATACACTGACAAAACCAAATACCTCGTCACCGGGAATTGGGTTACAACATTGAGAAAGTTTGTATTCCAACTTTTCTTCTTCTTTGCCAAAGACCAACATATCGTACTTTGATGTAATCTCATCTTTGTTGATTTCTTCTGGTACCGGTGTCTTACGCATTCTGTTTTTAAAGAAACTTATGAACGCGTTGTTGTAAGAAGATGCAAAATCTTTAATCATGGTATTGTCGATAGACCCAATACCAACTCTATAAAATAAGTCTAGGCTTGTTTTTAATTTAAAGAAAGAAACCATTTTATTGATGGAGTCTTCATTTAATGTCATTTTTTGAGATTTTAATTTTCTTCGTAAAATCTCTTTTCCATCTTCGGCAACAGATTTTTTCTCTTCGCGTAAAACAGATTTAATTTTTGCCCTTGCTCTAGCGGTAGTAGCATAATCTAGCCAATTAGAATTTGGTTTTGCTTGATTAGATGTTATAATTTCTACTTGATCTCCGCTTGAAAGTGTGGTGTTCAAAGGAACTAATTTACCATTGACTTTTGCGCCTCTCGTACGCATACCTACTTCTGTGTGTATGTTGAAGGCAAAGTCTAACGGAGTAGCTCCTTTTGGTAGGGATTTTAGTTCTCCTTTAGGTGTAAATACGAATATCTCTTTAGAGTAAAGATTAAGTTTAAACTCCTCCACGAAATCAACTGCATTTGTATTTGCGTTTTCTAATGCTTCTTGCAGTTTGTTTAGCCAAACCTCTATACCTTGTTCTTTTTGATCACCATGTTTGTATTTAAAATGCGCAGCATAGCCTTTTTCGGCTATTTCGTGCATTCGTTCACTTCTGATCTGAACTTCTACCCATTTGCCTTTTGGTCCCATAACGGTAATGTGTAAAGCTTCATAACCGGTAGATTTAGGAGAGGATATCCAATCTCGTAATCTAACAGGGTTTGGTGTAAAGTGATCGGTAACTATTGAATAAATTTTCCAAGCAAGAAATTTTTCGTTCTGCGGGTCAGATTTATAAATAATTCTAATAGCAAACTTATCATAGATTTCCTCAAAAGTTACATTCTGGGCAATCATCTTTTTGCGCATAGAGAAGATAGACTTCATCCTCCCTTTTATAATATAATTGAGTCCTTCTTTTTTAAGTGAATTATCAATGGTGCCAGAGAATGCATCAATATAAGCCTGCTGATCTTCTTTGCTATCTTCTATTTTATCCTTAATAGAATTGTATACTTCTGGTTCTGTGTATTTTAAACTTAAATCTTCTAATTCTGTCTTAATGTTATAGAGACCAATTCTATGGGCAAGAGGAGCGTAGATGTACAAAGTCTCAGACGCTATCTTTACTTGCTTATGCTCTGGCATAGAATCCATAGTAAGCATATTATGATATCTGTCTGCTATTTTTATAATGATTACACGAACATCATCATTTAAGGTCAAAAGCATTTTTCTGAAATTCTCGGCTTGCTGCGAGATATTCATATCTTTCTTTAAATGTGATATTTTTGTGAGTCCGTCAACAATACGGGCAACGGTTTCACCGAACATGCGGTCAATATCATCTAAGGTATACTCGGTATCTTCAACGACATCATGTAAAAGGGCAGAGGCTATGGAAACGGCATCAAGTCCAATTTCAGAAGCTACTATCTTAGCGACTGCTATTGGGTGAAAAATATAAGCTTCACCAGATTTTCTTCGTTGAGTTTTATGCGCGTCTACAGCGACCTCAAAAGCGCTTCGTATTAGTTTTTTATCATCATCTGTCAATGTTTGATAACTAATTCGAAGTAACTCTTTGTACTCTTGAGCTATAAGCTTATTTTCTTCTTCTATCGCTGCCTGTGTCATACTAGATTAAAAATAAGATAATCTTATATGATGCACAACAAAAATTATGCCTTTAAATTACGTATGCGATCGATTAACGGTGGGTGAGAATAGTGCATAAATACATATGCCGGGTGTGGAGTAAGGTTGCTAAGACTGTTTTTTGATAGCTTTTTCAAAGAAGTGACCAATGGTAAAGCTGCATATGTGTTTTTAGCATAGTCATCTGCCTGATACTCAAATTTTCTTGAAAAATGATTCATTAACAGTCCTGTAATTTCAGAAATAGGACTATATAAGATTCCAAAACCTATTAATGCTGCATGAAAACTAGGTCTGTCAACACCAATTGCCAAAGAAACTTCTGGATTGTTTATGAACAACGACAATACTAATAGCATTAAACCTGTTAGTAGAATTGAGGTCGCTAAATTATATATGATATGCTTTCTTTTATAATGCCCAATCTCATGTGCCAGTACGGCAACAATTTCTTCTTCTTCTAAATCATTTATTAAGGTGTCATATAAGGTTACTCGCTTTTCTTTTCCAAACCCTGAGAAATAAGCGTTTGCTTTTGTAGATCTCTTAGACCCGTTAATGACAAATATATTCTGAAGATCAAAGCCTACTTGTGCCGCATAGTTTTCAATTTTTTCTTTTAAGCTGCCAGGTTCTAAAGGTTCTTGCTTATTAAACAATGGCACAATTAGTTTGCTGTAAAAAACATTCATGAATAAAGTGAAGACTGCAACCAATGCCCAAGTATATAACCAAAAATTAGTTCCTGCCCATTGAAAAAACCAAATCACCAAGGATAGAATTGCACCACCTACAATAATGGTCATTGCCCATTGCTTTAATTTATCTAAAAAGAAAGTGGATAAGGTCGTTTTATTGAACCCAAATTTCTCTTCGATTACAAATGTTTGGTAGTATGAAAAAGGAATATTGATAATATCGCTTCCGATCATAATGATACCAAAGAAAATTAAAGCTTGTAGTATAATGTTGTCGCTCTGGTTTTGGGCAATGCTATCTACGTAGGCAAATCCGCCAAATAATAAGAATGACAAAATAAGCAATAACGAAAAAATAGATGTAAAAACGCTAAACTTATAATTGGTGAGTTTGTATGCTTGAGATTTCTCATACTCGTCAGAGTTATAAACGTCAATTAAATCTTCTGGGATAGGGTCTTTAAAACGCTTTGCGTTCAGGTAATTCATTACCGTAGCAAGTATAAACTCTGCAATTAGAATGAAAAGAATACAGTAAAAGACAAATGTATTATCCATATAGTGTAGTTGCAAACGAATACTTTGTTGTAAAAAGTATGTGTATTGTTAGTTTATTTTTCGCTGACGTTTGGCTTCAAAGATAAGTATTGCCGCAGAGACCGAAACGTTCATGGAATCTATCTCACCTTCCATAGGTATAATAATGTTCTGTGTGCTGTTCGTTAGCCATTCATCACTTAATCCAGAATGCTCTGTACCTACTACTATTGCTGTAGGTGCAGTGAAATCTACTGTGGTGTAATCTTTAGACGCCGATAGTGCAGCGCAGTATATTTGAAAACCTTCTTTTTTTAAATAGGATATAATTTCTGTAGAGCTTCCCATTTTTACATTCCTAGAAAAAATACAGCCTACACTTGATCTTATAATATTGGGGTTGTATAAATCTGTTTTAGGGTTAGCGATTAATACGGCATCTAAATTCGCTGCATCAGCAGTTCTTAATAGTGCGCCAATATTACCTGGTTTTTCAGGAGCTTCTGCAATTAGTAGTAGCGGGTTTTTGGTCTTAAATTTTAAAGAAGATAGTTCATGGTCTTTGCTATTTACTATAGCTATAATACCTTCCGTAGTATCTCTATATGCTAGTTTTTTATATACTTCTAAACTAACTGATATATGTTGGTCTGCATTAAATGTTTGTACTGTATCAAAGTTTTCTAAAATATCTTCACAATACAGTATAGTGTCAATAGCATAACCTGTATTACTAGCAATCTCCAATTCACGCAAGCCTTCTAAAATAAAAAGACCTGTTTTTTTTCGCTCCCTAGATTTTTCTTTTAAAAGTAAAACCTTCTTTATCAAAGGGTTTTGGGCACTACTAATATGTTTATTTGCTTGCATGAAATACAAAAATAGTTCAATTTAGTAAGTATACTGTAGTTTCCCGACTAACGGGTTTTAAAAAATAACAAATAATCAATAATTACTATGAATAAATTTTACCTTTTGGTTTTTGCCTTGGCAGTATTTGCGTGTAAAGAAGCTCCTAAAAAAGAAATGGTTACCGATGCCGTAGAAGCGGTAGAAAAGCAAGTGGATTTAGATAAATATCCAGCGGAATTGAATAAGGTTTTTGAAGCGCATGGCGGATTAAATGCTTGGAAGGGATATAAAACATTGCATTTTGAAATGCCAAAAGAGGACTTCAATGAAATACAAACTATTGATTTGCATAAAAGATTTGATAAAATTTCAACGCCAGCCTATGATTTAGGATATGCAGGTAGTGATGTTTGGTTAATGGATAAAACTGGTGATTATAAAGGGAAGCCTAAATTTTATCATAACCTAATGTTCTATTTCTATGCAATGCCATTTGTACTGTCAGATGACGGAATAAAGTATGAAGAAGCTGATGCTTTGGTATATGAGGAAGTTTCGTATCCAGGTTATAAAATTTCATACAATACAGGTGTAGGAGCCTCTTCTACAGATGAATACTATATCTATTATGATGCAAAAACTTATGAAATGAGATGGTTAGGCTACACAATGACTTATTTTAGTGGCGAGCCTTCTAAAAAGGTAAACTATATAAATTATGATAAGTGGGTAAAAGTGAATGAGGTATTATTACCACAATCTATTACCTGGCATGCAGTTGAAGAAGGCGAAATAAAAGGTGCTGCTAAAACGGTAAATTTTGAAAATGCAACATTATCAACAGAAGCGAAACCAATGGAGTTTTATTCTAAACCTGAGAATGCTGTAATAGTAGAGTAAGGCTTTTCTCAAAAACATATAATTCTTTTAAAAAAGGTGCCATTTTTATGGCACCTTATTTTTTATACCTAACTTGGAATTTATCTAAATTTAAAAGGGCATGAATGTACTTTTTTTTGGCATAACGAAAGATATTGTAGGTAGCTCTGAAATCAGTTTTTCTGATGAATTTAAACCTGTAAATGTTGCCGAATTAAAAAAGCAACTTATAGAATCGTATCCTGAGTTTTCAAAATTAAATTCATTGGCTGTAGCTGTAAATAGTGAATATGCCGATGATAGTGTACCATTAATTGGCAACGAGGAAATTGCCATTATACCACCAGTAAGCGGAGGCTAATGAAAAAAGTAATTGAAATTGTAGATGTAATCGATACTGCTGAGGTGTATACAGAACTTAGTGATGCCAAAAGTGGAGGGATATGTGTTTTTGTAGGTGCCGTACGTGAGTTTACCAATAATGAAGAAGTAGTAGCTTTAGAGTTTGAAACGTATAAGACAATGGCGCTGAAAGAGATGGGGAAAATTGCCGATAGCGCATTAGAGAAGTGGTCATTGAACAAAGTAGTAATGAGGCATGCCGTGGGTGAAAAAGGAGTTGAAGAACCAGTAGTGGTTGTAGGCGCATCATCTGCACATAGAGATGCCTGCTTTGAAGCCTGTAGATATCTAATCGATACCCTAAAAGAAACTGTTCCTATTTGGAAAAAAGAGAAATTTAAGAATAAAACGGTGTGGGTTTCAGCTCATCCGTAAGAAAATAGAGAAGAGAAGTTAGAAGAGAGAGAATAGAATATAGAAAAGAGATAATAGAGAAAAGGAAATAGCAAACAGAGAAGAGAAATTAGAAGAGAGAATTTGAACTTGACATTTATTCTTGAATTTGTATTTGTTTTTTGAGTTTGAACTTGATTTTTGAATTTGTATTTGAATTTACCTCTTGAACTTGTATTTATAAAGTATGTTAGTAGACAACCATAATAGAACAATTAATTACTTAAGATTAGCGGTGACAGACCGTTGTAATCTTCGTTGTAATTATTGTATGCCAGAGGAGGGAATCAATTTTGCCAAAAATGACAAATTGTTTACCATAGATGAACTGGTTAAATTGAGTGAAATTGTGGTTTCTCAAGGTATAGACAAAATACGAATTACCGGCGGTGAACCTTTTGTTCGTAAAGATTTAATGGTGTTGTTGAGAAGCTTGTCTAATCTAGAAGGATTAAATGATATTTCGGTTACCACAAATGCAACATTAATTGGTCCGTATATAGATGAACTGAAAGAACTTGGTATTAAGAATATTAATGTGAGTATGGACGCCATTAACCGTGAGACTTTTGAGCGTATAACACGTCGTGATCACTATGATGTGGTTTATAATAACATGATCCGCTTAATTACCGAAGGTTTTAATGTACGTATTAATTTTATTGCTTTAGATGGTCAAAATACAGATGATATTCTACCTATGTTAGAGCTTACAAAACACTATAATGTTTCGGTTCGTTATCTTGAAGAAATGCCTTTTAATGGTGGTTCAAAAGAATTTCAGACTATAAAATGGGATTTTAAGACCATACTTGAACATATTAGAAGTAAGCATCCAGATTATTATAAACTAGAGTGTCCAAAAACATCTACATCTATAAATTATAAAATACCAGGGTTTAAAGGAACTTTTGGGGTCATTCCTTCTTTTAGTAGAACATTTTGTGGTAGTTGTAACCGTTTAAGAATTTCGGCTACGGGAGACGTTATTACTTGTTTATATGCCAAAGCAAGTGCCAATCTTAGGGATATTATGAGAGCTGATGCTATGGAATATAATATCAAAAAAGAAATTTTAAAGGCTGTAGGCAGTCGTGCTAAAACAGGTTTTGAGGCACAAGAAAAGTATAAAGACGTATTTAGTAATTCAATGACTTCAATAGGAGGGTAATGCAAAATAAATTATCACATATAGATGAATCTGGGAATGCTACCATGGTAGATGTTTCTCAAAAAACAGCTTCAGTACGTACCGCAATTGCTAGTGGAATTATAAAATTTCCAGTGGAAGTTTTTAAATCATTATCTGATCAGGATTTTGTCGGTAAGAAAGGTAGTATTGTACAAACAGCTGTTATTGCTGGGATACAAGGTGTAAAAAAAACATCGGAATTAATACCGTTGTGCCATCAAATAAACTTGTCTAAAATTAATGTTGAAATAGAACCGGCATTAGATTCATTTCAGATTACATGTACTGTAAAATGCAATGAAAAGACTGGTGTTGAGATGGAAGCTTTAACCGGGGTTTCTATAGCTGCCTTAACCATTTATGATATGTGCAAGGCGCTTTCACAAGACATCGTAATCGGTACAATTCAACTAGAACAAAAAACAGGAGGGAAAAATGATTTCCAAAGATAAGATCTACGGATTGGTGCTTTCAGGTGGTAAAAGCACTAGAATGGGAGAGGATAAGGGTTTAATTACTTACCACAACCTGCCGCAACGTGAGCATTTATACCATTTGTTGAATGAGGTTTGCGATAAAACCTTTCTTAGTATCCGTAAAGATCAAGAAAGCGAAATTTCTAATTCGTTTGATGCTATAATAGATAATGATGAATTCAGAGGTCCTTACAACGGATTGTTGTCTGCTCATAAAGCGCATCCAGATGCTGCGTGGTTGGTATTGGCGTGCGATTTGCCATTGATGGATAAAAAGGCTTTAGAGGAGCTAATTGAAGCAAGAAATTCAGATAAAATTGCTAGTGCTTTTGCAGACGCGGATGACCCTTTACCAGAGCCACTTTGTGCTATTTGGGAACCAGAAGCATTAAAGCAATCTGTAGCATATTTAAAGGCGGGAAATGGTTCTTGTCCAAGAAAATTTCTGATTAATTCAGACGTAAATTTGGTGTTTCCACAACAAAAAGAAGTGTTGTTAAATGCTAACTCTAGAGCAGAGTATGAAGAAGCGCTACTTAAAATAGCACCATGAACGAGGAACGTTACCTAAGACAAACAACTTTAGCAGGTTTTGGAACTCAAGGTCAACAAAAGCTTGGTAACGCCAAAGTATTGGTCGTTGGGGCAGGCGGACTAGGAATTCCTGTATTAACTTATTTAAATGCTATGGGTGTTGGAACCTTAGGTATTGTTGATGCAGATGTAGTGTCGTTATCCAATCTTCATCGTCAAGTTTTATTTACCGAGGCTATGGTGGGTATGCCTAAAGTTAAGGCAGTAAAAAGACAATTGTCAGCTCAGAATTCTACTACTAATATACAGACTTACAAGTCTTTTTTGTCAACCGCTAACGCTCTTGATATTATTAAAGATTATGATGTCGTTGTAGATGCTACAGATAATTTTCCAACTAGATATTTAATTAATGATGCCTGTGTTATTGCAAACAAACCTTTTGTGTATGGTGCATTACATGCTTTTGAAGGTCAGGTAAGTGTATTTAATTATAAAGGCGGACCAACTTATCGTTGTTTGTTCCCTACCATGCCGGCGGCAGATGCTGTGCCTAATTGTAATGAGAATGGCGTATTGGGTATTTTGCCTGGTATTATTGGTAATCTACAGGCTTTAGAAGTGGTTAAGGTTATTGCGGAGATTGGAGAAGTGCTATCAGGTGTTTTATTACTTTTTGATACATTGAGCCAACGTACACAGCGAATGAAGTTTAAATTACAATCTGGTAACAACGAAATAAAAACGCTAGCTGCTAGCTATGAATTTGATTGTGAACTTCCACTAAAATCAGTAGAGCCTGGTGAGCTACAACAATTGCTTACAGATTCCTCTATTGAACTGATAGATGTACGTACAGATAAAGAATTTCAAAGGCAACATCTAAAAGAAGCCAAACACATTCCTTTGGGTGAATTAACAGATAGGGTCGCTGAGGTTGATTTAGAAACTACCGTTTATATTATTTGCCAGTCTGGTATTCGTAGTAAAAAGGCAATAACAAAATTGCAAGAATTATATCCGGGTAAGGATTTTGTTAATGTTGCGGGAGGTATGAATCAGATGAAAAATTATGTTGATACCTATTGAGCAGCTAATTATCCTATGCATTGCTTTTTTTATCATTGCTACACTTTATTCTTCTGTAGGTTTTGGTGGTGGTTCTAGCTATCTAGCGCTATTAACGTTATTTCTAACTAGTTTTTTTGATATTAGATCCATTGCGTTAGTATGTAATTTAGTGGTAGTTTCTGGCAGCACGTATTTGTATTTTAAAAATGGTCATACAAAATGGAAAGATTTTCTACCTTTTGTTTTGGTAAGCATTCCGCTAGCTTATTTAGGTGCCACATTTCGTTTAAAAGAGAGTGTCTTTTTTATGATTCTAGGATGTTCTCTTATTTTATCAGCATTGTTTTTGGCTGTTCAGACTTTTAATATCAATACATCTAAAAAAGAGGTAAAGGATTATCCAAAGTACTTAAGCTATGTTTTAGGTGCTGGTATTGGATTTTTATCTGGATTGGTTGGTATTGGTGGAGGCATTTTTTTAGCGCCAATTCTTAACCATTTACGTTGGAACAAGGCTATAAAAATAGCAGCACTTGCCAGTTTCTTTATTTTGGTAAATTCGATATCGGGGTTATTTGGTTTGATAACTAGCGGTTCACTGTCATTACCCTGGTTAGAAACTATTTGCTTAATTGTAGCTGTTCTTCTTGGCGGGCAGTTAGGTATTCGTATTAGTCTTAAAAAACTATCGGCTAACGGTATTAAAAGGGTTACGGCTTTGTTGGTGTTTGTTGTAGGTATAAGGGTCTTGTTGGTTAATGGACTCGAGTTATTTTAAAAGGTTAAAATAATTGGCTGTAATTCTTTAAGGGTATAATTTATAATAGTTTTACCTTTAAATCTATGATTACATTTAACGAAGCATATCAAAAAGTGTTGGATCATCCCCTAGATTTAGGAATGGAGAAGGTTTCACTTTTAAATAGTTTAAATAGAATATTGGCTGAAGATATTTATGCCGATAGAGATTTCCCTCCTTTTAATCGTGCAACCAAAGATGGTATTGCAATTCAGTTCTCTGATGTTGTAAATAGCGGACAGTCTTTAGGAATTGAAGGCGTAGCTGCTGCAGGAGAAGTCCAAAAAAAGTTACAAGATATAAGCAACTGTTTAGAGGTGATGACCGGTGCTGTAGTCCCAGCAAATTGTGATACCGTAATTATGTATGAGCATATCACTATAGAAGATGGTAAGGTTACAATCAATGAAAAAGTAACTAAAGGTCAAAATATACATTATCAAGGTAGTGATGAAAAAGCCGGTGCACTTCTGTTATCTAACGGGAAAAAGATTAGTCCCGCAGAAATTGGTGTGATGGCTACCGTTGGGAAAGCAATGGTGATGGTTAAAGGAAATCCTAAAGTTTGTACTGTTGCCACAGGGAATGAATTGGTTGCCATTAATGAAACTCCCAAGCCACATCAAATTCGAAAATCGAATATGCTGACTATTGAGTCTGCATTATTGAATTCTAAAATTGATGCGGATTCACTTCATTTATTTGATGATAAGGCTATTATCAAAAATGAATTAGAAAAAGTGTTAACTGAAAACGATGTACTTCTTTTAAGTGGTGGAGTTTCCAAAGGAAAGTTTGATTTTATACCAGAGGTAATGGAGTCATTGGGTGTAGAGAAAGTTTTTCATAGAGTATTACAAAGACCAGGTAAACCATTTTGGTTTGGAGTTCACCCTAAACTTAAGACTGTTATTTTCTCCTTTCCTGGCAATCCGGTTTCTACATTTGCCAATTATCATCTTTACTTTTTACCATGGTTGCATACCTCATGGGGCATTTCAATAGATAAATCGTATATTAAGTTAAGTACAACGATAACCGCATCACAGCCGTTAACCAGATTTATACAGGTAAGTACAGAAAAAAGAGAAGGTGAATTTTGGGCAACTCCTGTTATTGAAAATGGTTCTGGAGATTTAACGAGTTTGGCAAAAGCCGACGGGTTTATTTGCCTAACACCAAGAAATAAGGAATATGAGGTAGGGGAGGTTGTTCCTTTTGTAAAAACCAGGTAGTAATCAATTAAATTTTTCTATATGAATCCAGTAGTAAAGAATATTTTGGCTGTAGTAGCCGGGGTAGTGGTTGGTAGTATTGTAAATATGGGAATTATTATGATTAGTGGTTCCATAATTCCGCCACCAGAGGGTGGTGATATTACCACAATGGAAGGTTTGAAAGCGACAATGCATTTATTTGAGCCCAAGCACTTTATTTTTCCTTTTCTTGCCCATGCTTTAGGAACTTTGGTAGGAGCTATAGTTGCCACTAAAATTGCAGCAACAAGAAAAATGCTAATGGCTTTGATCATTGGTTTGTTTTTTCTAATAGGTGGTACCGTAAATATTGCCATGCTAGGTGGACCAATGTGGTTTACCGCTTTAGATATTATAGTGGCTTACATGCCAATGGCATATATAGGGTATATACTTGGCAAGAAATAACACAACATGTTTTTAAACAAAAAAGAGGCTGTCTAAAATTTTAGACAGCCTCTTTTTGCAAATAGCTTTTTTAAATTATTTTCCTTCGTACTTGCCCATATAGCGTTTCCACAGTTCGGTTTGGTGTGTTTCTAATGAAACTGTTCTACCATTGATAAAAACATGTGTTAATTGATTACCCGCCATTTCTAAAGCATCACCCTCAGATATGAAAAGGGTGGCACTTTTACCATTCTCCAATGTTCCGTAAAGATCATCTATACCTAAAATCTTGGCAGTATTACCTGTCAATAATTGAACAGCTACTTCTTTGTCCAAACCTTGTTGTGCGGCTTGACCTGCATAGAAAGGTAAGTTTCTAGTTTGAAAGTTAACCGCGTCCGAGTTTTGAATTCCTACTAATAAACCTGCATCTACTAACAACTTTGGTAGTTTGTAAGGTAAGTCATAATCATCATCATCAAATACGGGAAGATTGTGCGTATACTGAACCAAAACAGGAATGTTGTTACTCTTTAAAAATTCGGGAATTTTATAAGCGTGATAACCACCTATTAAAACAACTTCCTTGGCTCCATTTGATTTTAAAGTGTTGATTGCATCGATAATTTGTTTTTCATCATCGGCATGCACGTATAATTTTTGACTTCCATCAAAAATTCCTTGCATTGCTGCGTATGCAGGGTTTACTTCTTTAGGGGTTGATTTACCATAAGCGGCTGAATTTTTTAAGAATGTAGCAACCGTTTCTATTTGTTCAGCATAATCTTTGTTAGGTTGATACCCTGGATCTTCACCAGCCCACCAACGACCTTGCTTAAAAGTTGCAGGCCAGTTTAAATGAACTCCGTCATCTACTTTAATAGCTGCATCTTCCCAGTTCCAAGCATCAAACTGTACGATACTTGATGTGCCTGAAATTCTACCTCCTGAAGGAGCAATTTGCCCAATCAAAACACCATTAGGTCGCATGCTTTCTACTACTTTAGATTCTGCGTTGTAAGCAATTAAACTTCTTACATGTGGTATAAAATCTCCTATTTCATCTTCATCTTTAGATGCTCTAACGGCATCAATCTCCACTAAACCTAGTGTTTTTGCGGGAGCAATGAATCCTGGGTAAACGTGTTTGCCGGTAGCATCTATTACTTTACCTTTTCTAGCAATTCTCATTTTGGAATCCCCTACAAAAGTAATCTTACCATCTTCGAACATGATAAGCGAACTTTCAATTACTTCTCCGTTACCCAAATGCGCGGTGGCACCTTCAATAGTAATGGCTTCGGTTTGTTTAGAACCTGGAGTTTGTTGAGCTATAGCTGGTATTCCCAGTGCTAAAGCCATGATTAAGGTTATAAATTTTTTCATTTGTATTGTTTTATATATGTTGAAATGTGGCTTGTTTAATTAAAGGCTTTCGCAAGTAAAATCTCTTTTTACACTTTGTCTTGGACCTTGAGTTTTCTTACCACTACTTTTCTCTTTAAGCATCATGGTCACCAATTCATTTCTTTCTTTTTTAATTTTTTCACGGTTTTTCTTATCCGTTTCTAAATCAAAATAGGTTATACCTTCAATCATTGTTTTTTCCGCTTTTGAATAAATAGATAACGGACTACCTGACCATAAAACCAAATCGGCATCTTTACCTACTTTAATACTACCAACACGGTTATCTAAGTGTAGTAGTTTTGCAGGATTGATAGTGACCATTTTCCAAGCCTCTAGTTCCGTCATACCACCATACTTAATAGTTTTAGCAGCTTCTTGGTTTAATCTTCTGATCATTTCACGGTCATCACTATTAATTGCCGTTACAACACCTTGCTTTTGCATAATTGCCGCATTGTATGGTATAGCATCGTTTACTTCAAATTTGTATGCCCACCAATCGCTAAATGTACCTGCGCCAACACCGTGTTCAGCCATTTTATCGGCAACCTTATAACCTTCTAAAATGTGGGTGAACGTGTTTATTCTAAATCCGAAATGTTCTGCAACCTTCATCATCATATTAATCTCGCTCTGTACATAAGAGTGACAAGAAATAAAACGTTCTCCGTTAATGATCTCAGCCAATACTTCCATTTCTTCATCATAGCGGTACGGTTCACCATTTTTCTTTTTGGTGTCATATTCCTTAGCTCTTTGAAAGTAATTCATGTATAGTTGCTCAACACCCATACGAGTTTGTGGGAAACGAGAGAAACTACCCCAATTACTTTGTTTTACATTTTCACCAAGAGCGAATTTGATGAACTTAGGGGAGTTATCATAAATTAATCCGTCTGCTTCTTCTCCCCATTTTAATTTTAAAATAGCCGATCTACCACCAATTGGGTTTGCAGAACCATGAAGTAATTGAAGTGAAGTAACACCACCTGCAAGAGAGCGATAAATACCCATATGTTCTGGATCTACAACATCTTCCATTTTTACTTCTGCAGAACTATTTTGACCAGCTTCGTTTACTGCTAAAGCAGCAATATGGCTATGTTCGTCAATAATACCTGCCGTTAAATGTTTGCCTGTGGCATCAATAACTGTTGCGCCACCAGCACTTAGGTCTTTTCCTATTTTAACGATTTTTCCGTTTTTAACCAATACATCGGTATTTTCTAAAATTCCGGCATCTTCACTTGTCCAAACCGTAGCATTTTTAAATAGTGTGTTTTGTGCTTTTGGTTTAGATGCAAATCCGTAACCAACATTAGGGAAAGTTACAGGCATTACTTTTATAGAAGTATCCTTTGCTTTTTTCTGAGCTTCCTTTTCAGTAAATGATTTTGATTTTGTTGCCGTAAATTGAGATTCTGTACCATCGGGTAAAACCAAACGACCTGTTAGGTTGTCTGATGTTTTGGTTGCAGCACCTATCATTCTATATGTTTTTTCCCCTTTATCAGTTGCAAAAGATAGGGTTACCCAATTGTCTTTATATGCTATTTTGGAGGATAATTTTGTAGTGTCTTGTTTTACCTCAATTTTAGGTTTTGAGATTTCTCCCGTTATAGAAACATCATAAGATTTTCCTTGAACGGTTAAGTTGTAATCTCCACGAATGTCTTTTGAATCCATCGAATTAACAACACTTTTTGTTCCTTGAACCCAGTTTTCATACAATGTAGTAGACTTATCAAAAACATCACCGGAAGTGATTAAGAAGTTGGCAAGAGCACCTGTTTTCAAAGAGCCTATTTCATTTGATTTCCCTAATATTTGTGCAGGTACGGTAGTTAAAGCCTCTAACGCTTTGGTAGAAGAAAGTCCGTATTCAATGGCTTTCATCAATTTTGCCTTGAATTTAGCAGGAGATTTTAAATCGTAGGTAGTCAATGAAAACTGAATTCCGTTTTCTGCCAATACTTTTGGGTTAGAAGGAGCTTGGTTCCAATAACGCATATCCTGTAAAGAAACATAACCTACAGCATACGGATTAGAAACATCGTAGGCGTCAGGGAAGTTTAGCGGTAAAATGAATTTTGCATTAGTACCTTTTATTTCTTCAATACGTTCAAACTCATTACCACCACCTAAAATGGTGTATTGTATGCCGTTGGCATCTCCAATCTTATCGGCACGTAAATCGTGAGATTTATCTTTGGCTTCAAAAATCTGAACCAAACTTTTGTTTTCGTTAAGCGCTTCTAAAGAGAGGTCTGTAGTGGAGGCATTGCCTTTAGCGTACCAATCTGCATCGCTGTACATTTGTCTTAGTAAAGCCAATGTACCCATTAAAGAACCTGGGTAAGATTGCCCTTTTGCAATACTTCTGGTTAAAGAAAAATATTGAGCGGAACGGTCATCTAAAATTCTATTGGCATTTGTACCCTTACCATTTAAAGCAATAAGCACACCGGTACCTCTGGCAATACCATCTTGTATATGAGAATTGACAACACCGAAACCAGCTTCTCGCAATACTTTTGCTTCTTTGTCATTATAAGTGAACTTTTCAATTGCCTTATTTTCTGGCATAATATGATCGTTCCAGTAGTAACCTTCTCTAGATGGTTCGTATTGAGTTGAACGACCTCTGCCTGGTTTTTTCTTTGCTTGTTCTACCCCAAATTTAGAATACACATCAATGAAAGAAGGGTATATAGATTTACCGTCTAAATCAATGACAACAGCATTTTTTGGAATATTAACAGAACTGGAAGCACTGACTACTTTACCATGCTGAATTAATAATGTTCCTTTTTCTATTACTTGGGTAGGAGTTACAAAGATTTTTGCATTTGTAAAAGCAGTATAATTATTGTTATTAACTTTTACTCCTGCATTTTCTGGAAAATAATCTTGTGCAGTCAAAAATGAGCCATACCCGAGTAGGCATAGCGCAAAAAATAGTTTTTTCATTACGTTTAGTTTGAATTAGTATCTTAAAAGTACTGGGATTGTGCAGTAAATACGGTCTGTTTCACTTTTCTTTAACACTAGAAATTGTATTAATGTAGAAAAGCTATTTTTTTGTCAAATTATTACAAGAAGGGCGGTTTTTGAGTGGTTTGATCACCAAGTCTCAAACTTATTTTATAGCTGATGGTCTTTGTGGTAAGCAACTAAAAATAATACAACCGCACTATAGCTTCTAATACCTTCTTTTTGGTTGTTGGCTTTTAGAAAAGTATCGAATATTGATTTGAAAACCGGTTCCATAGGGTTTTCGTAAGAGTTCCAAAAAATTGACATTTCTTGAAAGTTGCTTTTTACACCAGAATTCAATTGTAACATTAACGTATCAAAATCATCAGGATTGGTTCTTCTAATATCATTTAGGCAATAGCCTAAGCCATAGGTATATGCTGCATACTTAAAATATGGGTCTTTATTGTTTGAAGTAACTAGATAGCCAATAAAATTTGTTTCGTTTTCAGCTGAATAACCAATTTGATGGCCCACTTCATGACCAGCTACAAAAGGAAATCTAAAGTTGGGCAATAAGTCATTTACTTGTGCTTCGTTCGTAAACGGATTTAAATATCCGGCGTAGCCCATATATGTTAATCCTGTGCTGAATAAGGATTTTTTTATGCTAGGTATTTCATAGGCTAAAAAGGGATGAATCTTTTTTAAATCCTCATATCCTTCAACTGTTTTATGAAAAATTTCTTTTTGTGAGTATGGTATTTTTACCGCTAAACTAGAGTCTTGGGTTATGGCTATTTGTGTTTGGTTTGTTTTTTGAATTAACCGTTCTGTAAATTCAAGCAAATCTTGGTAATCTTTATTCGGCACCAGTTCTAGTTTGTTTGCCAACGGTTCTCTATAGTAGTTCATACCCCACATGATATGAAATGTGAAATAAGTGACAGAAAGCACCATGGCTACATTCTGTAAAAATTTTAATTTATGTCGCCATATGTATTTTCTATTTTTAACGAGGTATACTAGAGCAAGTATTATTAACGTGAAATAAATGATATCACCTACAGAAAAAGGTATCCAACCAAATAGAAGTCTAAAGAATTTTGAAATAGCAGGATATAATCCCGTACTATAATACTGTTCTACTAAATCGTTTCGGGTAGCTAGCCATTTTACAATTATGATTTGGGGGATCAAAGAAATAGCAATGGCATTTTTAAAAGATATCTTCATTATCTCAAAAATAGCGAAATCCTTTTTCTATCAGTATTTTTGTAGGCACTAACCATGAAAAATAATGTATGGATATAAATAAATTAGAGCCAACTTCTGTTTGGAAGAATTTTTCTAAGTTGAATGCGGTACCTAGACCTTCTAAAAAGGAGGAGAGGGTAATCAGTTTTATGTTGGAGTTTGGAAATGTTCTTGGTTTAGAAACTTTCTCTGATGAAATAGGTAATGTTATCATAAGAAAACCTGCTACCAAAGGAATGGAGGATAAGAAAATGATAACGTTGCAGAGTCATTTAGATATGGTGCATCAAAAAAATGCGGATACTGTTTTTGACTTTGATACTCAAGGTATAGAAATGTATGTTGATGGTGATTGGGTTAAAGCTAAGGGTACCACGCTAGGTGCAGATAATGGTATGGGAGTTGCTGCAATAATGGCACTTTTAGAAAGTACCGATGTGCAGCATCCTGCTCTAGAAGCTCTGTTTACCATTGATGAAGAAACTGGTATGACCGGTGCTTTTGAGCTGAAAGCGGGAGTATTACAAGGCGAAATTCTTTTGAATTTAGATACAGAGGAAGATGACGAAATTGATATTGGCTGTGCAGGTGGTATAGATGTTACGGCCACTAGGACATATAATCAAAAGGACGGAACTCATGGCGATGCCGGTTTACAGATTACTGTAAAAGGTTTAAAGGGAGGCCATAGTGGTATGGATATTCATAAAGGGTTGGGTAACGCCAATAAGATTATGAATAGATTACTTTTCTTAGGTCTTGATTATAATGTTCGTATTAGTTCGCTGAAGGGTGGTAGTCTTAGAAATGCAATACCTAGGGAAAGTGTTTGTAAACTAAATGTAGGTAGAAAGCACGCGGATGAATTCTTTAAAAAGATAAATGAACTTTCTAAAGCTATTAAGGCAGAGTTAAGTGTGCAAGAGCCTGATTTGCAAATTGAGTTTAAAGATTTAAAGCCTGCTAAAAAGGTAATGGGTCTTGGTGCTCAAGAAAAATTGGTCAAAGCGGTTTATGCAGCGCATAACGGAGTTTATGCCATGAGTGGAGCTATGGATGATTTGGTAGAAACTTCTAATAATATTGCAATTGTAAAGGTTGAAAAAGGAGAAATAACCATTGGGTGTTTAACCCGCTCATCTGTTGATACCGCAAAGTTAGATTTGGCAAATTCTCTGCGTTCCGCTTTTGAAATCAGTGGTTTTAAAGTTGAGTTTAGTGGATCTTACCCAGGGTGGAATCCTAATCCTAATTCAGAAATATTAACGGTTGCGAAAGACACTTATATTAAGTTGTTCAAAGAAGAGCCTAGGGTAGTTGCTTGTCATGCAGGTTTGGAATGTGGTATTTTAGGACAGAATTATCCTGATGTAGATATGGTTAGTTTTGGACCAACCATTCTTGGTGCCCACTCGCCAGATGAACGAGTAAGTGTTTCATCTGTTCAGAAATTCTGGAGTTTGCTTCTAGAGATTTTGAAGAATACAAATTAGAATTGTAGATATAAAAAAAGCCTTTTAGTGAAAACTAAAGGGCTTTTTTATTTGTGTTTATTATTGGGTTATTCCAGTAATTTCCAAATCAAAAACTAAATCTGCATCTGGTGGAATTGGACCTCCACCTTGTGGTCCATAACCTAAATGAGAAGGAATGAACAAACGGACTTTATCTCCAACTTTCATTGTTAAAAGTCCTTCTCTGAAACCTGCGATCAAACGAGATTCTGGAGAATAGTCCATAGGCACTGGCATATAACCGCCACCTTGTTGTCTTTTGATGTCGAACATTCCATATTTTTGAGCAACTTCTTCGTAGTTACTGTCAAATAATGTACCGTCCATTAAGTAACCTGCATACATTACATTTACTTTCTGACCTACTTTTGGTTTTTCACCAGAGCCACTTTCCAATGTCAATACTTTAAGACCAGAAGCCAAGGTTTGTGCTTTTGCTTTTTGAGCTTCAATA
Organism: Maribacter sp.; assembly: GCF_039968975.1. GTDB lineage: Bacteria > Bacteroidota > Bacteroidia > Flavobacteriales > Flavobacteriaceae > Maribacter. The sequence continues at coordinate 24,787 of NZ_JBDVOT010000225.1, forward strand.
GAAGAAGCAAACTCCGTTTTTATTTTTTGAACTTCAGCTAATTTTTCAGCTTTCTCTTTTTCAATAGCGGCAAGTCTATCTTCTTCGCCATCAAAATAATCTGTCATGATTTGAACAGCATCAAATTTACGAGCCTCTTTACCGTTTCTAATAATCTCAACAGTATTCATAATAACTGGCTCTACAGGTTTATTACCAGCACCTACAGCAACGTTTGCAATAGAATCAACCACATCCATACCTTCTACAACTTCACCAAATACAGTGTGTTTATTGTTCAACCAAGGAGTTTCTTTATGAGTAATAAAGAACTGACTACCGTTAGTTGTTGGTCCTGAATTGGCCATTGAAAGAATACCTTTCTTATCATGAACTAGTGAATCGTTGAATTCATCCATGAACTTATAACCAGGGTTTCCAGTTCCTTGTCCTAAAGGATCACCACCTTGAATCATGAAATCTTTCATAATTCTGTGAAACGTTAATCCGTCATAATATTTTTTACCCTTATATTCTTCACTTACAAAAGTATTTGTTCCTTCTGCCAATGAGACAAAGTTAGCTACGGTAACAGGAGTCTTTTCTTGCTCTAAACGAACAATAATGTCACCTTTAGAAGTTTTGATATCGGCAAACAAACCGTCTCCTAAATCAGCTCTTTTACTGGTTTTGCAGCTGGCTAAAACTAAGCCTATAACTGCAATCAAGTACATTTTTTTAATCATAATGGTCATTTTAATTTACTGTGTTGTCTTGTTGTTTTTCTATTTGTAAAATGGTAATCGTAGATTTAAGGGGAACATTGCTGCCTATTTTGTTTTCATCTCCATGGTAACCAAATGCAATTGAAGATGGGAATAAAAAGGTAGCTCGTTCATTTTCCTTTAACATCTTAACGGCATCTCTAAGTCCTAAGAATAATTCTTGCTTATCAACTTTGTAAGTAACAACACCAATTTCTTCTTGAGAATAAATAGTATCGTTATCTAAAGTTAAAAGGTCATAGGTGAATGCTACTAGATCATCTGTTTTAGGGGTATAATCACTTTCTTCGTTAACAGTTAAGTAGTGATACCAAGATCCAGAATTACTATGAGAATAGTGTTTTAAAGAATCTAATGCTATAATTTCTTGAATTTTACTTTCTTCAGCCTTTAACAGTTTTCTACTTCTCTCAATAGACGCCTTAAAGAAACTTCCGCTTTTTGTTTGAACAGGTTTTCTTGGTTCAGGTCCGTTGCAGCCTAGTGTCAGTAAGGCTAAAAATAAAAATGAAACTAATCTCATGATTGTAATTGATTCTTATATAAAGGTAGTAACGATGTAAACTTGGTGATTGTCTCTTCTAAATTATCATCGCTTTTTCCGCCTGCTGCATTTGTGTGTCCGCCGCCACTAAAGTGTTTCCTTGCAAAATCGTTTACAGAAAATTCACCTACAGACCTGAATGAGATTTTGTAAATACCTTCTTCTTTGTTTTCTATAAATATGACTGCAAATTTAATTCCATCTAAAGTTAGGCCGTAATTTACAAAGCCTTCCGTATCTCCTTTTTGGTAATTAAAAGTGTCTAATTCGTCTTGACTTAGCGTTATATATGCTGTAGAATATTCTTCAAGAATAACCATGTTTTTTAATGCACAACCCAGCAGGTGTAGTCTACTCGGAGAATTAGTGTCATAAATACGGTGGTGAATTTCTGTGCCTTCCGCACCCTTATCCATAAGGTCTGCAATAACTCTATGTGTATTACTTGTTGTTGCCGCAAATTTAAAGGAACCGGTATCTGTCATAATACCTGTATAAATACAATTGGCCATTTCAGAAGTAATACTGTTTTTACCACCCAGTTGGTTAATGAGTACATAGACCATTTCGCATGTAGAGCTCATTTTTACATCTGAGTACATGATTTTAGCATAATCTGATGGCTCTTGATGATGGTCTACCATTACGAAAGTTGCAGTTGCAGATTTTAAAATATCGCTCATTTGACCTACGCGACCCAAATGGTTGAAGTCTAATGTAAATATGATGTCGGCATTATTTATACAAGCTTTGGATTGCGAATTTTCTCTTTCAAAATTTAAAATTTTATCTGAACCCGGCATCCATTTTAAAAATTTAGGATAATCATTGGGGGCAACAATGCTTGCCGTATGACCGGTATTGACCAAATAATGCCAAAGTGCCAAGGTTGATCCGATGGCGTCTCCGTCTGGGTTTTTATGTGGAATAATTGCTATTTTCTTTGGTGAAGAAAGTAGTTTTTTTAGCTCGTTTAAGTGCTCTAAATTCATGGCGGCAAAGATACAATTTAATAATATAGGCTTTAAACCGAAAACCTTAATTTTACCCAGACTTAACTATCTCATATGAAATTTATATACTTTTTTATTAGCGCTCTATTTTTAGCGTCATGTTCATCGAACAAAAAAGCAGTAGAAAATAATGCTGTAAATGCCGATTTTGTATTGGCTTTTGGTTCTTGCAACAGAGTTGATTTGCCCAATCTTTTATGGGATGATGTTTTAAATACCAAACCAGATGTTTGGGTGTGGGGCGGTGATAATATATATGCAGATACAGATGATATGGTTGCGTTGAGAGCAATGTATAATGTGCAAAAAGAACAATCTGAATATAAGAAACTTGTAGAAAGTACAGATATATTAGGTACTTGGGATGATCATGATTATGGTTTAAATGATGGTGGAGTAGAGTTTGAAGCAAAAGATGCCAGCCAACAAGAATTCTTGAATTTCATGAATGTACCAGATGATAGTCCGCTAAGAAAGCGCCAAGGGGTTTATAATTCTAGGAAATATGAAATAGATGGTCACTCTATTAACATCATCATTCTTGATACTCGGTATTTTAGAACAAAGTTGACACCTGATACTGAAACTAAAAAAAGGTTGAAACCAAATGAATATGGAGTAGGTACCATGTTGGGAGCAACGCAATGGGGTTGGTTAGAAAATGAACTGAATACATTTAAAGCAGATTTCAATATTATTGTAAGTAGTGTGCAATACTTGTCTAATGAACACGGTTTTGAAGCTTGGGGCAATTTTCCTCACGAAGTAGATAAACTAGCAAAAGTAATCGCAGATTCAAAAGCTGCCGGTGTTATTGTTTTATCTGGTGATAGACATATTTCAGAATTTTCTAGAACCAATATAGACGAAATGAGTTATCCTGTAATAGATTTTACCAGTAGTGGTCTAACTCATGCTTATAGAGGTTTTAGCGGCGAACCTAATAAATATAGAGTAGGAGAGGTCATTTTTACAGAAAGTTTTGGAATTTTAGAGTTTAATTTTGATGCTAAAAAGGTTGATTTCAAGATAGTTGGAGATAACGGAATAGTGTTAGAGAAATTAGAACAAGTCTACGAATAGTTGTGAGATATGTGGAAAAACGTATTTTTGCGCAAAAATTAAGATATGAGTACGAATAGAACGTTTACAATGATCAAACCAGATGCCGTAAAAAACGGACATATTGGGGCTATTTTAGAAAAAATTACTGCTGCTGGTTTTAAAATCGTAGCGATGAAATATACACAATTGAGCTTAAGAGATGCACAAGAATTTTATGGTGTACATAGAGAGCGTCCTTTCTTTGGTGAATTAGTAGAATTCATGACTAGCGGTACAATCGTAGCGGCTATTTTAGAAAAAGAAAATGCTGTTGAAGATTTTAGAGCATTGATAGGTGCTACCAACCCTGCAGATGCAGCTGAAGGTACTATTCGTAAAATGTTTGCTACTAGTATTGGTGAGAATGCAGTACATGGTTCTGATAGCGATGAGAATGCAGCTATTGAAGGTTCATTCCATTTTTCAGGTAGAGAAATTTACTAAGTAAGATAGTTTTGATATAAAAAATGCCAGCCCGAAAGAGCTGGCATTTTTTATATCAAGTATTTTCCAACAGCCAACAGCCAACAGCCAACAGCCATTATCTAAGCACAAGTTTTTTTACAACCTCTTTTCCAATTTCTTCGTTAAGCATACGTACTATTTTAGATTTACCCATACTTAATTCATCGCGTAATACAGAAGAGCTTAATGCCACGTATAACGTGCCGAATTTTAATTCAATTTCTGTGGTGTAATTATTTACTCCGTTACCCATAAGTTTTGCCCATGCTTCTCTGGCATCTACCTTATCTATTCCTTTTTCTAATTTATTTTTTTGAATAAATGCTGAAAGAGCATCTTTCATTGAAGTGTTATCGTTGCCTCTACTAGCCATTATGGGGTTATGTTTATAGGTTCAAATTTGTTGTATGTATAGGTAATGCCTTGGTTGTTCTTTACCTTGAAGCTTTCTTCTGATAATTGCGTCAATACCTCTTCCCAGGTGTTAGAGTTATTGTTATAGCCCATAAATATAGAATCGTTAGAAATTCTAATTGTAAAAGGCTCGGCATCATTAGAGGTTTCAAAAGTACCATTAAATTTAGGCTCAACTTTTTTTCTGAATCCTTTTAACGAATCTAACTGTATATAATCAATAGTACTGTTAATTGAGTATTCTTTCTTTACTCCGTCTTTTAAAGTAACTTCTTTAATTTCCCAATATCCGTTTAATAGGTGTAATTGATTCTTGTCAATTTTAGAGCTACAAGAAATAAGAATTAAAGAGAATATGATCAATAATTTTTTCATCATTACAATTTAAATATTTTATATGATTGATGAATTTTTTTAACAACACTTTCGGTTCTATCGGCATGGGTGTCACTTAAAAAAATCTGTCCAAAATTTTCATTGTTTACCAAAGTGATTATATGAGAAACCCGGTGCTCATCTAACTTATCAAAAATATCATCCAAAATTAATATTGGGGTAGTGCCACTTTGCGATTTCATAAAATGAAACTGAGCAAATTTTAAGGCTATTAAAAAAGACTTTTGTTGACCTTGGCTACCAAATTTCTTAATTGGGTAGTTGCTGATTTCAAAGCTAAGATCATCTTTATGAACGCCTACACTGGTATATTGTAACGCTCTGTCTTTATCTAGATTTTTATTTAAAAGTGTTAACAGGTCATAATCTTTTAATTTACTGTTATACGAAAGAGAAACATCTTCTGTATTGCCGGTAATAGATTTGTATTGTTCTTGAAAAATAGGAATAAATGCTTCTAAGAACGAGGTTCTTTTTTTGAAGATTTCGGTGCCATATATCTCCATCTGTTCATTGTATACCGCCAAAGTATCTTTGTTGAAAGATCTATTGGCAGCAAAGTATTTAAGCAAGGCATTTCTTTGTGATACTACTTTGTTATAGTTGATGAGGTTTTGTAAATAGCTTTTATCTGATTGAGAAATAACACCGTCAATAAATTTTCTACGTGTATCGCTACCTTCTATGATAAGGTCTCTATCGGCCGGCGAAATAATAACCAATGGCAAAAGTCCAATGTGGTCCGCAAAGCGGTCATAGGCTTTGCCGTTTCGCTTAATGATTTTCTTGTTGTTTTTCTTTAAACTACAAACAATTTTTTCTTCTCTTCCTTCTTTTTCAAAAGTGCCGTCAATTACAAAGAAATCTGATCCGTGACGAATATTTTGAGAAGAAACAGGGTTAAAGTAACTCTTGCCAAATGATAAATGGTAAATAGCGTCAAGTATGTTTGTTTTACCAATTCCGTTATCACCTACAAAACAATTTATTTTAGCATCGAAAGACAGATCTTTGGACTCAAAATTTTTGTAATTGATCAATGATAATTGTCTCAGCAGCATTAAGAATATAAGATTTTAGATTTGGAAGAATGAAAACATGCTTAAAATATCCAAAAATAACGAATAAATACACTTTGCGATTTCAATAAAACCATTATTTTTGCGCGATCAATAAATTTACAGATGGCAACATATAAGAAAAGAGGATATAAACCTGAAACAAAGGCTGAACAGCAAGAATTTGACGAACAGGAAAGCACAACAGCTGAAGTTTTTAGTTCATTAGATGAAGGTGCTTCTAGGTCAGAAGAGTGGGTTTCTAAGAATCAGAATATCATTTTGGGTGTCATTGGTGTTATTGCGATTGGTGTTTTAGGCTATTTGGCATACGATCAATTTGTAGAAAAGCCGAAAGAGGCAAGTGCTGCAAATGAGATGTACTACCCACAACAGTATTTTGACCAGGCATTGGTTGCAACAACTGCAAAAGACTCATTGTTTACTTTAGCATTAGAAGGTGCTGAGGGTAAATATGGTTTTTTAGATATCATAGAAGAATATAGTGGTACTAAAGCTGCCAATCTTGCAAATTATGGTGCAGGTATGTCATATTTAAATATGAACGATTACCAAAACGCTATAACATATTTAGAGGATTTTAGCTCTGATGATGATGTTTTAGGTGCCTTGGCAAAAGGTGGTTTAGGTGATGCTTTTATGCAATTAGACCAAGCGTCTGATGCTTTAGGGTACTATGAAGCGGCTGTAAACCACAGTGATAATGATTATACGGCTCCAAAGTTTTTATACAAAGCAGGTGTAACTGCATTGGAAATGGGAGATAAGGATAAAGCTTTAGGATTCTTTCAAAAAATTAAGGACGATTTTCCAAATTCAGAAAATGCCAATTCTATAGATGCGTTTATAGGTATGGCTAAAAGTGGTGAATAATGGCTACAGTAAATAAAAATTTATCGGTTTACGATAAGGCAACAATCCCAAACGCAAACGGACTTCGGTTTGGGATTGTTGTTTCAGAATGGAATTCAGAGATAACGGAAGGTTTGTATTCTGGTGCAATTGAAGCTTTAACAGATTGTGGAGCACAAGAATCTGATATTATCCGTTGGGATGTTCCTGGTAGTTTTGAACTTACTTTTGGTTCAAAGAAAATGATTCAGAGTCTTAAGGTCGATGCAGTTATTGCTATTGGCAGCGTTATACAAGGAGAGACCAAACATTTCGATTTTGTGTGTGATGCTACTGCTCAAGGTATTAAAGACTTAAATGTTATTACTAACGTGCCTGTTATATTTTGTGTGCTAACAGATAATAACATGCAGCAAGCCATTGATCGTAGTGGTGGTAAGCATGGTAATAAAGGTACTGAAGCCGCTATTGCAGCCATTAAAATGGCAGTTTTAGGTAATAAGTAGACTTTTTACCAGTTTAATTTTCAACTAAGTTTAACGGTGCTCGGTTAATGTCGCAAGATGTTAACAAATTTTGGCATTGGTAACATGCCCCATTTTTCTATTTTAAGTAACTTTGAGGTTATGGGGATGTTGAGCAAAATAACGCGGTTACGAAAAAATAGGTCATTTGAATACAATCCTAGGTATTATGATGGTAAAGAAAAAGGGAATCCGTTTAAAATGGAACCTAAATTTGATCAGTTTCGTAGTACATTAAATACATCTCGAGGATTAAAAAGAAAGATTAATAGTGCTATCGAAGATTCTAAAAGAAAAGGAGATCGCAACTTAAAGATTAGAATGGCTGTTATAATTGCAGTATTGGTATTTATTTTTCTTTACATTATTGATTTTGACCTCACAATTTTCTTTACTTCATAATGGCAGATATTATAAGATTATTACCTGACCATGTAGCAAACCAAATTGCTGCTGGTGAAGTGGTGCAACGCCCATCTTCAGTGGTAAAAGAATTAATGGAGAATGCCATTGACGCAGGTGCTACCGATATTCAACTTATTATAAAAGATGGTGGTAAAACACTTATTCAAGTAGTTGATAATGGTAAGGGCATGAGTGGCACGGATGCGCGCTTAAGTTTTGAACGCCATGCCACATCTAAAATTCAAAAAGCAGAAGATCTTTTTAATTTAAATACCAAAGGTTTTAGGGGAGAGGCACTAGCTTCTATTGCAGCTATTGCGCATGTAGAAATGCTGACCAAAACAGAAGAAGATGAAATTGGAACAAAAATTAAAATTGAAGGTAGTAAGATAGTTACCCAAGAGGTTGTTGTTGCTCCTAAAGGAACTTCAATGTTGGTCAAGAACCTTTTCTTCAATATACCGGCAAGACGTAATTTTTTAAAATCTGATCAGGTAGAATATCGTCATATAACAGATGAGTTTCATAGAATAGCTTTGGCACACCCGCATGTAGCGTTTAATTTTTATAATAATGGCAGTGATGTTTTTCAACTGCCCGCTAATGATTTTAGAAAACGCATAGTACATATTTTTGGAAGAAAGACAGATGAAAAACTCGTACCTGTAGAAGAAGAGACACAGGTGGTAAAAATCTCTGGTTATATTCAAAAACCAGAATTTGCGAAAAAGAGTAGGGGTGAGCAGTTTTTCTTTGCTAATAATAGGTTTATCAAGAGTCCTTACCTGCATCACGCTATTTTGGGTGCTTTTGAAGGATTGATTCGTCCGGGTACTCATCCTGGATATTTTTTGAATCTAGAAGTAGATCCTGCTACCATTGATATTAATATACACCCTACTAAAACGGAAGTCAAGTTTGATGATGAACATACGCTTTATGCTATGCTGAAGTCAACGGTAAAGCATAGTCTAGGTCAATTTAATGTGGTGCCTGCATTAGACTTTGAGCAGGATCAAAATTTAGACACTCCATATTCATATAAAAATAAACAGGTTGGTGTACCGCAAGTTGTGGTAGATTCTTCGTTTAATCCATTTGAAACAGTTAAACCATCACAAAGTAACGCTGTAAGTGGGGGTGGTAGTTATACTAAACCAAAAGTTGATGGATGGGAAAATTTATATGCAGGTTTAGAAACAACTGTAGATAGTGGTGTTAGCCATTTAGAGTTTGAATCTGAAGTTGTCAATAGTAGTATTTTTGATGATGAAAAAGAGGTTGTTGATCATTCCACGACCACTTTTCAAATGCGTAAAAAGTATATTATAACGACCATTAAGTCTGGTATGGTAGTTATTAATCAGAGTAGAGCTCACCAACGCGTATTATATGAGAATTTTTTAAAGAATATTACCATTAAAGAGGCTATAAGTCAACAGTTACTGTTTCCTTTGACCTTATCTTTTTCTACTGGTGAAATAAATATTTTAAAAGAGATTAAAGATAATTTATGTACCGTAGGTTTTGTTTTCGGAGAGATTACTGAAGACGGAGTGGAGATTTCAGGGGTGCCAGTACTAGTTGTAGAAAGTGAAGTGCAAATGATTATGGAACAACTTATTTCTGATTTTCAACAAGAAGTGCCTGGTGATAGTTTTTCTCAAAGTGATATGTTGGCGAAAACATTGGCAAAAACACTTTCGGTGAAAACGGGCGAAACGTTAGATGAGTTTTCTCAAGTGAAATTGGTAAACGATTTATTTGCATGTAAGGAAACAACTTTGAGTCCGTTTAACAAAAAAGTATACATTACGATTACAGAGAATGATATTGAACGAAAATTTATATAAATGGGAAGAATAACAGAAACAATTAAGCATTTACTGATTATTAATGTTCTGTTTTTTGTTGCTACACAAATGTATGGCGAACAGATGTACGAGTGGTTTTCATTGTACTTCCCAAAAAACGATCATTTTCAGTTATGGCAGATTATCACGCATATGTTTATGCATGGTGGTTTTATGCATATTCTTTTTAATATGTACGCATTATGGGCATTTGGTACGCCTTTAGAGCGTATGTGGGGTAGAAATAAGTTTTTGTTTTTCTATATTTCTGCAGGTTTAGGTGCGGCCTTGATTCATATTGGTGTAAATTATTACTACTACAATGCCGGTATGAGTGCTTTGATGGATGCTGGTATAGCTGAGAGTAGTATTCTAGAGATAATCAATAGCGGGCAGTATAGTACAGATTGGTATGGTATAGCGGGTAAAGCTACTATAGACAACTTTTTAGGAGCATTCAATACTCCAGTGGTTGGTGCTTCAGGAGCTATTTACGGTATATTGGTGGCATTTGGAATGTCTTACCCGAACAGCGAATTGTTTTTAATATTTCTTCCTGTTCCTATCAAGGCAAAATACTTTATACCAGTTTTAATAGGTTTAGATTTGTTTTCCGGTGTTACGGGGTACAGCCTGTTTGGACAAGGTATTGCTCACTTCGCACACGTGGGTGGAGCTTTATTCGGATTCTTAATGATGTGGTATTGGAAAAAAAATCAATTTAATAATAATAGGTGGAACTAACTTATGGCTCAACCAGATTTAAAATATCAATTTAGTAGGTTAAACATCGCAGAGAAACTCATTGCGGTCAACGTGGTGGTTTTTATTGTAAATGCTTTAATTCCTTTTTTATTAGGCTTGTCAGGTAATATTATTGTGCAATGGTTTGAATTGCCTAATGATATTGTTGATATAGTTTTTCAACCATGGTCAATTGTTACCTATTCATTTTTTCATGGAGGTGTAGGTCATTTGTTTTGGAACATGTTGATGATTTATTTTGTGGGACGCATTTTTTTAAATCTATTTGATGCAAGGAGATTCTTAAATGTGTATTTGCTGGGAGTTATTCTAGGAGGACTCTTCTTTGTTTTGGGTTATAATATATTTCCTGCGTTCTTTGATGTGAATGCTACTTTAATAGGTGCCTCGGCAGGTGCCAGTGCTGTTTTAATATTTATTTGTACTTATTTACCTAATCAAGAAGTTAGAGTTATATTTTTTAATGTAAAGCTATGGATGGTAGGTGCTGTTTTGGTTTTAAGCGATTTAATACAGTTGCCCATTAGTAATTCTGGTGGACATTTAGCACATTTAGGCGGTGCGTTTCTGGGCTACTTATATGCAAGTCAATTAACAAAAGGAAACGACATAGGTTCAGGGTTTTCAAAGTTTATGGATAGTGTTGTCAACCTCTTTAAGGGTTCAGAGAAAAAAGCACCATTAAAAACAGTATATAAAAATAAAGGCGCCGCCCGTAGTGCTAGTAGTTCAGCGGTAGATTACGATAAGAAAACACATCAGAAGAAGATAGATGCTATCTTAGATAAAATAAGCAAGTCTGGTTATGAAAGCCTTTCAAAAGCTGAAAAAGACTTTTTATTTAAAGCGGGTAAAGAAAATTAAGCATGAAAAGAATGTCTTTCTTTAAAAAGCTCATGGTGTTCTTAAATGTGATTGTAGCTTTTAGTTTGTTTTTGGCGTGTATAGTTCCTTACACATCTATAGCTAGTTTAGCTTTTATTAGTTTAACAGTACCTGCATTGGTGATTGTTAATATGCTGTTCTTTTTATATTGGTTAATAGGTAAAAAGATATACCTATTACTATCATTGTCCATTTTGTTTTTTGGCTATTTTACACTTGGTTCTTTTATTGCGTTTAATGGTCGCTCTAATAGTATTTCTGATACTAACACCATTTCTTTGTTAAGTTATAATGCATTAGGATTTCATAGTAAATATCATGGAGATTGGGAGAATATAACAAGCCCCGAGGTGATAGAATTTGTTGAAGGTGAAAATCCTGATATAATTTACTTTCAAGAATTTGAGCCTCATTATGTGAAGGGTGATATGTTGAAAAGCTATCCTTTTAAAGCCAATAAATTTGAAGATAAAGACGGAGAGTCAAGTAAAAATTTAGCTATATTTTCAAAGTTTAAGATTATTGATAATGGGGTGCTTGATTTCCCAAATACTTTTAATGGTGGTGTTTATGCGGATATTGTTTTTAAGAAAGACACTATTCGTTTCTATAATCTACACTTAGAGTCTTTAAGTATAAGGCCTAGTTTTATTAAAAAAGAGCGTTCAGATAAGCTTTTTGTTAGGCTTAGAGATTCTTTTGATAAGCAGGAAAGACAATCTGATTTTGTCAGAGAGCATATTAAAACCAGTCCTTATCCAGTTATTGTTGGCGGTGATTTTAATAACACCCAATTTTCTAAAGTTTATTTTAATATAAAGGGAGATTTAAACGATAGTTTTTTAGAAGCTGGTCATGGTTATGGGGAAACTATTAAGTTTTGGAAATTTCCGTTTAGAATTGATATGATTTTAGGGGACCCTAGTTTTACCTTTTTATCTCATAACAACTACAAGATAAATATATCTGATCATGAGCCTGTAATGGCTACTTTTAGGTTGTCCGAAGAATAAATAAGCAATCTACTATATCTGCCAATATGTGCAGTAGTAATGCTAGCCCAAAAATCCTTGTTTTTTTATACATAAACATCAGGGAATAAAGACCAATTGCCCAATAGCTATGTAACGGATGAAAATTGATACTGCAACGATTAGGGTCAAATAAAGGTGTTGCTAAAAAGTGATCAATATCAATTACAATTGCCGATAGAAGTATCACGGCAGACCAAAACTTGTTTTCTTTATAGAAGTAAACAGCAATTACAATGGGTACAATAAAATGTATTCCGTAGTGAGCTATGAACCTAATCATTTGAGGTCGCTATAAACTCGTGTTTTAGATATTCTATACTATTTGGTCCCATGTTGAATAAAAGATCTAAAATGCTTAGATTGGGTGTAAAACCGTGTCTGTCACCAAATACTTGTGTATAGGGCTCTATATTTAGTTGAGGCTTAAATTTAGCACTTATTAAAAATCTAAAATCTTCCTTGCCTTCTGGTGTGGTCTCAAATGCAATTGTTTTATCGGTTGGCATTTGTATTTGAAGACATTCGAATATGGTCTCTATGGTCTTTAAATTGTAGTCAAGTAGGCTTTCGTAAGGTTGGTCGTATAACGGTCTTATATCATCTTCATAAAACTCAAAGAATGGTGATGTTCTATAGGCAGTCTCTAGCGTTCGCCAATGTTGTCTTTGCCAAGGGTAAGAATTGTCAATTTTGACATCTTTGTATTTCTGTCTGCCATTCGCTCTGCCTACATGAATAATGGGTATGCTTAATATGTGTTTACCTCGATCATTAGAAATGTAAGTTCTATTTCTAAATGTCTGCTTTTGGTAATTATCGTTTACCTCCCAACATACTGGATGGTGCATGATGTAACTAAATGTTAGTATGTTGGGAAAATATGAGGGATGAATTAATTTCACTTTTTGTCCTTTTTACGTTTCCAGAACCAATTTCCGACGAAATATGCTACTAGTAGAATTAAGAAATACTTGAAATAAGACTGTGGCTCTCCGTCACCATTGACAGTAGTAAATATACGATCCCATCGAGGTCTCCAATTGCTGATACCTTCGGTGAAATTGTCAAAACTCATCCATATAAAAATAGGAGTACCTACAATGTGGTTTTCTGGAACATAACCCCAAGCTCTACTATCTTCAGAGTGGTCTCTGTTGTCACCCATCATCCAGAAATAATCTTGTTGAAATGTATAGCTGGTTGCCGGTAATCCATTTATACTTATTTGATTGCCAGATACTGAAATTTCATTTTTCTCGTATTCTTTAATTATTTTCTTGTATAACGGAAGTACTTTTAAATTCAAGTCGACTGTTGCTCCTTTTTGAGGGATATAAATAGGTCCCATCTGGCTATAATTCCACGGGTAATCAGGACTCTGTGGAAATAGGTTTACACCTCTTCTACCTTTTTCTACAACCTTTTGTACTACAGAATCAATGTTAGGATTGTTTCTTAAAGAAGTAACCATGTCAGCAGTTAAAGGAACTGTGCGTTGGCGATCTGTAATTTCTTTTAATGCAAATCCATATTTGGTTATCACATTAGATGGAATACCTGATGCCTTTGTGTATAGCTCTAATTGACCATTATCTGCTTGATTATACCCTAATAGATATGGGTTAAGAGCATTTGCTTGATTTTGATTTAGTTGACCTGATAAGTATTTTCTTGTGAAATCAGTAACTCCTAAATCATCAAGTGTTTTTGAGGAAACACCTTTAGAGCTGTAAACGGTATAATCGAATTGTGGTTTGGCACTTTTAGGTAATTCTAATTGCTTTCCGTTTATAAAAACGTAACCATTACGAACTTCAAGAGAATCTCCTGGTACACCTACACAACGTTTAACGTAGTTAGATTTTTTATCAATTGGCTTGTCAACGCCTTTTTCTTTTTTGAAAAATACACGAACGGTATCTGCAGGCCAGCTAAATACCACAATATCATTTCTTTCTACTTTTGTAAATCCAGGTAATCTAAAATAAGGTAATTGTGGTTTCTTTAAATAAGATGGTACACCCAATACAGGTAATGTATCATGGACCATAGGAGCGGCAACAGTGGTCATAGGTGTTCTTGCACCATAATGGAACTTACTTACAAAAAGAAAATCTCCCACTCTTAACGTACGCTCTAAAGAACCTGTTGGTATTACATAGGGTTGAATAAAATAGGTGTGTACTAAGGTGGCGGCAACGACTGCGAATAAAATAGAACTAACCCATTCACCAGCTGCTGTTGTTGGATGTAAAGAACGGTCTTCTATATATTTTACATCAAGAGAATAGTTTACGTAGTAGATGTAAAAACCAAGTGTTAATACTGCAATCCAAGTTTCTAGTTTACTATTTCTTCCAAAGCTTCTAATGGTTTCTACCCATATCACCGGAAACATCAATAAATTGATTATAGGAATGAATAATAATATTACCCACCATTTTGGTCTATTGATAATTTGCATTAGAACTATGGCATTGTAAACTGGGATTGCCGCTTCCCAAGCTTTTCTTCCTGCTTTAACGTATAGTTTCCAAGTACCTAAGAAATGTATTACTTGTACAATGAGAATAAAAATAATCCATTGAGTGCCGTTCATCGTCTTTGTTTTTTATTGAAATAGAATAAGTTTTTAGATGTGTGGTTAACATCAATAATCCATCAGTCTTATAGATTGATTTTTGTTACGTTTTTAACCTAGATTTAACACATCTCGCATAGAAAAAACGCCTGTTTTTCCAATAATCCATTCCGCAGCAGTAACAGCTCCTAAGGCAAAGCCTTCTCTGTTGTGGGCAGTATGTTTTATTTCAATACTATCTACATTACTGTTGTAAGCAACGGTATGTGTACCGGGTACTTTACCAATTCGTTTAGAGGTTATTTTTAGGTCTTCCTCACTTGCGTTATCCAATTTCCATTGAGTATAATTAGAGTTTGCAATGACACCCTCTGCCAAAGTTATAGCTGTTCCGCTTGGTGCGTCTAATTTTTGAGTATGATGTATTTCTTCCAATTCTACCTTGTACTCAGGTAGGTTTTGCATCATTTTTGCCAAATAGTTATTTAGCTCGAAAAAAATGTTAACTCCTAAACTAAAATTGGAAGCATATATAAAAGCACCCTTCTTTTCTTCGCATAAAGAAATAGCCTCATCATATTTGTCTAACCAACCTGTTGTACCGGAAATTACCGGAACGTTATTGTTCAAGCATTTGGTAATATTACCGAAAGCTGCTTCTGGCATACTGAAATCAATGGCAACATCCATTATGCTAAAGTCAATATTCTCAGAATTTTCATCAATTTTTGCGACAATCTCATGACCACGACTTACAGCTATTTGCTCTATCATCTGACCCATTTTTCCGTATCCGAAAAGTGCAATTCTCATTTTTAAAATTTTATAATTAATGCCATTCCGTAATTAGGACTGTTGGTTACTTGATTAAAATCAAGATATGGCTCAAAGTCTATACTTAGGTCATCGTCAATATTAAATTGTTTTAAATGCGCATCAACATTGGCATCAACAATATTTAGGGCGTATAAGCCAATAGCGGCAACCAACCAAAGATCACGGTCATTTTGAAAACGTTCTTGTTGGTATTCAAGGTCGTCTACATCAAAGAGAGGTAAGGTTCCTTCCCCATTAAATTCGTCATCTGTGAAACCGGCCTGTCTTCTTTTGAAAGCAGTTCTAAAACGTTGGTATTGATCATTGTTATAGATGTACATATACGCACTGCCACCAATAGCTCCCCAAACGATAGGAACTTTCCAGTATCTCTTGTTGTAGATTTGACCTAAACCTGGTATTACGGCAGAGTAAAATGCTGCTTTACTTGGTGCTAATGGATTAAATTCTTTTTTTGATTTTTTGAAGGAAACGGAATCTTTGATCACCACTCCCTTATCAGCCAAATCAGCTTGTACACTGTCTATTTCAGTTTTAGGAATAGAATCTTGCTCCTCTTGAGAAAAGGATAAATTAATAAATAATAATAGAGTACTAAATAATAAAAGATAGTTACGCACCTGTTATCAATTTTTTGATACGGTCAAATTCCTCTTGAGACTTAAATGGTATGGTTATTTTTCCTCTTGCATTATCAGCAGATTTGATATCTACCTTTACCGATAAGGCGTCAGTAAGTTCTTTTATGCCCTTTCGAACAAAAACAGAAACTTCTTTGTTTACCTTTTTAACTACTTCATCAGTAGGTACATCATCAGCATGATAAGCTTTTACTGCACTTTCCGTATCTCTAACAGAAAGATTGTCAAATATGATTTTTTCGTATAGCGATATTTGATCTTGCTTTTTGTCAATATTTACCAAAGCTCTACCGTGACCCATTGTTAGGAATCCGTCACGCATACCGGTTTGAATAATTGGGTCTAACTTTAATAGGCGCAAATAGTTGGCGATAGTAGATCTCTTTTTACCAACACGTTCACTCAGCCTTTCTTGAGTAAGGTTAATTTCATCAATAAGACGTTGATAAGAAAGAGCAATTTCTATAGGGTCTAAATCTTGACGTTGAATGTTTTCAACCAAAGCCATCTCTAAAGACTCTTGGTCATTTGCAATACGTATATAAGCTGGTATAGTTTCTAAACCTAAAAGTTTAGAAGCACGATATCTTCTTTCTCCAGATACAAGTTGGTATTCGTTAAAACCAAGTTTTCTTACCGTAATTGGCTGAATAACACCTAGTTCTTTAATAGAGGTGGCTAATTCTTTTATGTTTTCATCATTAAAATTAGAACGTGGTTGAAATGGATTTACTTCAATGTGATCTAAATCTAACTCTATAATATTACCAACAACTTTATCTGCATTCTTATCTGATGCCGTATTTATATCATTTTCCGGGTCTTTCAAGAGAGCCGAAAGTCCTCTACCAAGAGCTTGTTTCTTTGTCGCTTTTGCCATACTTAAACCGTCTGCTTATTTTTTTTGACTATCTCGTTAGCCAAGTTCAAATAATTTGTTGCTCCTTTACTGGCAGCATCATATTTGATTATACTTTCTCCGTAACTAGGAGCTTCACTTAATCTAACATTACGTTGAATTACAGTTTCAAAAACCATGTCTCCAAAATGCTTTCTTACCTCATCAACTACTTGGTTAGATAAGCGTAATCTAGAATCGTACATAGTTAACAGCATGCCTTCAATATCCAATTCAGCATTATGTAATTTTTGAACGCTCTTTATCGTATTTAACAGTTTGCCCAATCCTTCTAATGCAAAATACTCACATTGTATTGGTATAACTACAGAATCTGCAGCTGTCAATGCATTTAATGTCAATAGCCCTAATGAAGGAGCGCAATCTATTAAAATGTAATCATAATCATCTTTAAGCTCGGTAATAGCTTTTTTCATCATATACTCTCGCTCATCCTTGTCTACCAATTCTATTTCAATGGCAACAAGGTCAATGTGTGCGGGAATAAGGTCTACGTTGGGTGATGTTGTAGAGATAATAGTTTCTCTGGCTGTTTTAGTATGTTCCAATAACTGGTACGAGCCCAATTCAACACCGTCAACATCTATACCTAACCCAGAAGTGGCATTCGCCTGAGGGTCGGCATCTATTAATAAAACCTTTTTTTCCAATACACCTAGCGAGGCAGCTAAGTTTACCGAGGTAGTAGTTTTACCTACACCGCCTTTTTGGTTGGCTATAGCAATAATCTTGCCCATGTTCAAAGTAAGTTAGGTGGTAAAAATACAATTATTTATGGGGCTAATGAAAGCTTTTTGTTAACACTGAGTGAATAAGCCCTTTGTTTTCATTAATAAAGCGTTAAACTTTTAATTATGAATTGATTAGAGCCAAGCCTAGATTGTAGTATGTTAAAAGCATAAAACTTATTAAAAGAATATTAAAAACTATTCTTTCTCTTTGGTTTTTAAACTGTCCTCGTATTCAATAAGGTAAATTTCTTCGTTCTTTTTCTTTAGGTAGTATTCCTCTCTGGCAAAACGCTCAAGTTCATCTTCATCAGATAGTTTTTTTATAATTTTCTTATCACGGGCAATTTCCTCCTTTAAAAAATCTTGGGTTTTTTCTAGTTTCTTAATTTCTTTTCTTAATTCTAGATGAATTAAAAGGGAGTTTGTATCAAAGAAAAGCATCCAAACAACAAAAACGGAGAGCACCAATACATACATATTGGTCATGATTTTAAACCATTTTTTTTGTTTTAAATCTTTGAATGCCATTATGCTTGCATAAATTTTTCGTTGATAATGCTCTTGACTATTTCAACGGCAACAGTGTTGTATTTATTATTCGGTATTATAATATCTGCATACTCTTTTGTAGGTTCGATGAATTGCTCGTGCATGGGCTTAATTACAGCTTGGTATTTCTCTATTGTTTCATCTAGATCCCAACCTCTTTCGTTAACATCGCGCTTTAATCTTCTAATTAATCTCTCGTCAGTATCTGCATGTACAAAGATTTTAATATCGAACATTTTACGAATAGCGCTATTGGTCATTATCAAAATACCTTCAACGATGATAACTTTTGTAGGATGT
The DNA here is from genome assembly GCF_039968975.1 of Maribacter sp. Classification (GTDB taxonomy): domain Bacteria; phylum Bacteroidota; class Bacteroidia; order Flavobacteriales; family Flavobacteriaceae; genus Maribacter. Next base: position 43,442 of record NZ_JBDVOT010000225.1, read on the forward strand.
GTAAGTACAGTTTTGGCAGTACGGTTACATTCTAAAAATGAATACACGGGTTGCTCAATAGATTCACCGTTTCTTAATGCAATTAAATGTTGCTCAAGCAATGCAAAATCTATGCTGCTAGGGTGGTCAAAATTTGTTTTACGCCTTTCTTCTAAAGATAAATGAGAAAGATCATTATAATAAGAGTCTTGAGTAATTACACCTACTTCTTGATTTGGTAACTCATTAATAATTTGATTTACTACTGTGGTTTTTCCACAACCTGTTCCACCGGCAATACCTATAATCAGCATACATTGTAATTTAATGCAAAAGTACATATTTGAATTTCAAAAATCATAATCTCAAAAATCAACTTTTAATAACATTGCATGAATTGTTAAGCCGTATTTTTGCAGGATGCAGAATGAACAGGTAAAACCTAATTTTGAATTTGTTGCCTTAATGGCTTCTTTAATGTCTATCGTAGCATTGACCATTGATGCTATTTTACCAGCAATGGCAGATATTGGCTTGTCTATTAATAGCTTGGATCCTACCCGAAATCAGTTATTGGTTACGATGATTTTTTTAGGATTGGGAGTGGGCCAGTTGTTTTTTGGTCCGCTGTCAGATAGTCTGGGTAGAAAGCCAATTGTTTACTTTGGATTTACCGTGTTTTTGATTGCTAGTATTATCTGTTTGTTGGCACCAAACCTAGAGGTAATGTTAGTTGGTCGTATTTTGCAAGGTATTGGTCTTTCTGCACCGAGAACTATAAGTATTTCTATTATTCGTGATACATATCGTGGTGATTATATGGCGAAAATAATGTCTTTTGTTACCGCATTCTTTATTCTAGTTCCTGTGGTTGCACCCGCTATTGGTAAAGCTGTTATGGGTGTTACGGGTTGGCAAGGCATCTTTTACATGCAATTATTTTTTGCTTTGTTAGTGGGGTTGTGGTTTTATAAAAGACAGGAAGAAACATTGAAGCCGGAGTATAAGGTTCCTTTTTCATTCAATGTTTTTATTAGAGGGACTAAAGAAATTTTTAAATACAAGGAAACAGTATCGTGTACCATGATATCAGGTTTGATAACGGGATCTTTTTTAGTGTACTTGAGTTCTGCTCAACATGTTTTTGAAGAGCTTTATGGTTTAACAGAATCTTTTCCATTTGTATTTGCCGGGTTGGCATTTTCTGTTGGTTTTTCAACGTTGATGAACGGTACTTTAGTAGTGCGTTTTGGTATGCGTAATTTGTCTTTTACAGCGTTGGTTGCTTTTACATTTATTGCCTTATCTTATAGTGTGCTGTTCTTTAATAGTAAAGACCCCGATATTTCTATTTTATTGGTTTTTCTTTCATTACAGTTTTTATGCTTAGGTTTTATATGGGGTAATATGAGGTCTATTGCAATGGAGCCAATTGGTCATATTGCTGGTATTGGTGCAGCAATTACGGGTTTTATCTCTACCATACTTTCTATTCCAATATCAATTTTCGTAGGTAGCTTTATTGAAGATTCAGTTTGGGCACTATTTGCTGGTTTGGGTGTCTGCGGACTGATATCAATAATCTTATTTATGACTTTTAAAACGCGTCCGCTTTTTGCTAATAATCGTGCGTTTTCAAATACTAATTAACTTGATATCCAAATTAGCAATTGCTTACTAGATTATTGCCATCTACACTTATTAAAGTGTTGTTTATACGTTAAGTAATTGATTAACAATAATGTGTGTTTATATTGTTAATGTAATATTTTGTTGAATATTATAATTTGTTAATATGAAAATACGAGACGTCTTATCAATTGTTTTAATCCTTTTTTCCTTAGCGTGTAAGAACAAAAGAAATGTTTATGACATTTCAAATAAGCCATTTATAGCTTGTGCTCCCATTACTAGTGATATGTCATGGTATCAATCTGATAATATCGCTCCACTTATAGATGGGTTGAATGTAATGGAGTTTTCTGTTACTACTAATAATAGGCGAGCACAAGAATATGTGAATCAAGGAATTGTTTTGGCATACGGATTTAACCATGCAGAAGCTGCTAGGTCCTTTTATTATGCAACAAAATTAGATCCTAATTGTGCTATGGCATATTGGGGTTTTGCATACGTGTTAGGTCCAAACTATAATGCGGATATGGAGCCAGGTAATTACCAGCGGGCTTATGACGCGGTTCAAAAAGCAAAAGAATTGGCTAAAAATAATGCCTCACAAAAAGAAAAGGATTTAATTGATGCTTTGTCTAAAAGGTATGTGCAATTTCCGCTAGAAAATAGATTTGACTTAGATTTAGCATATTCAAATGCATTAGGTAAGCTTTATAGTAAATATTCTAATGATGTGGACATAGCAGTTTTATATGCCGAGTCTTTAATGGATATGTTTCCATTTGATTTATGGGATAAAGATGGGAATCCAAAAGAAAGGACAAATGAGATTGTGCAAGTAATTAATAAAGCATTAGAAATTAATCCGGAACATCCTGGAGCGCATCATTTTAAAATTCATATGTTAGAAGCATCTTTACATCCAGAAGATGCACTTGAAAGTGCTAAAATATTTGACGAAGGTTTAGTGCCAGGTGCAGGTCACCTTATTCATATGCCTTCTCATGTTTATATTAGAACAGGGGATTATCATAAAGGTACATTGGCGAATATACGCGCAGTAGCTGTTGATAGTAGTTATGTGGCTGCTTGTACTGCCCAAGGAGCTTATCCTATTGCATATTTTCCGCATAATTATCATTTCATGGCCGCGACTGCGGCGCTAGAGGGTAATAGCGAGTTGGCATTGAAAGCTTCTTATAATGTAGCAAAACATTCTAGTACTATCTTAATGAAAGAACCAGGTTGGGGAACACTTCAACACTTTTATACCATACCATTCTTTATGAACGTAAAATTTGGAAAATGGAACGATATATTAAAAATAAAAAATGAAGTACCTTCTTTAAAATATCCGTCGGCAATATTAAATTATGCACGTGGTATGGCATTTTTAGGATTAGACCAAGTGGAAAATGCAAAAAAGGAATTGTATTCGTTAGAAATTTTTACAAAAGATGAAAGTCTTAAGGAAATATCGATTTGGGAAATTAATTCGGTCGACGTGTTAGTTCAAATAGCCAGAAATGTTTTAAAGGCTGAAATTATGGCTAAAGAATCTAATTATTTGGAAAGTATATCATTGTTAAAAAAAGCTGTTGAGTTGGAAGATGGTCTAAATTATAATGAACCACCAGATTGGTTTTTCTCAGTTAGACATCATCTTGGGGCTATTCAAATTGAAGCAGAGCTTTATGAAGACGCTATTAATACTTATGAAGAAGATTTAGACAGATTACCCAAAAATGGATGGGCTCTTCAAGGTTTAAAGCTAGCGTATGAGCAGCTACATGATGAAAATATGGTAAATGAAATTGAAATACTCAGACAACATAGTTGGTCTACAGCCGATATTAAATTAACTACTTCTCGTATTAAATAAAAATCCATCAAGTTCAATGTTATATAAACTTGATGGATTTTAAATAAACTATTACCGTATAGATTGTATTCCTAATTACAAGGAATTATCCATAATTTCTTGAACAATTTCTGGATTCAATAAGGTACTTGTGTCGCCTAAATTACTTGTGTCGTTGCTTGCTATTTTACGTAAAATTCTACGCATAATTTTACCGCTACGTGTTTTTGGTAATCCGGATACGAACTGAATCTTATCTAGTTTTGCAATTGGTCCCACATGCTCTGTGATCTGTTGGTTGATTTCTTTTCTTAAGTTATCACGATCTCTACTTTCACCTGTTTCCTTCAAAATAACGTATCCATAGAGTGCATTTCCTTTTACATCATGCGGGAAACCTACTATTGCAGATTCTGCCACTGCTTGGTGCTCGTTGATGGAATCTTCTATTGGTGCGGTACCTAAATTATGACCGGATACTATGATTACATCATCTACACGACCTGTAATTCTGTAATAGCCAACAGCATCTCTTAAGGCGCCATCACCTGTAAAATACATGTTTTCATATGCTGAAAAATAGGTGTCTCGGTAACGGTCGTGGTTACCCCAAATAGTTCTGGCTATAGATGGCCATGGGAATTTTACACATAATCTACCTTCAACCTGATTGCCTTTTATTTCTTTTGCATTCTCGTCCATTAATGCTGGTTGAATACCGATAAATGGTAAGGTAGCATAGGTTGGGGTGGTAGGTGTTACGTATGGTATTGGAGTAATCATAATACCACCTGTTTCTGTTTGCCACCAGGTATCTACAATTGGGCTGTTCTTTTTACCTACATTATTATTGTACCAATGCCATGCCTCTTCGTTTATAGGTTCGCCTAC
>NZ_JBDVOT010000226.1:0-30664 GCF_039968975.1 Maribacter sp.
ATTACTAGAGATGTAATGAACGAACTTCGTTTAACATTAATGAAATGTTATTACAATGACTTAAAAGGTTTGGTAAATAAACTAACTTTTAAAGATGTACAAGAGCCAATACAGAAATTGAGGTCAAACCTGTATACCGCAATGTTCGATAGTTCTAAAGATATTGGCTATGAAGATTTAATTGTTCCTTTAGAAGAAATTAGATTAATTCTTATTGAAAAATATCAAAGTCTTTACTTAAAAGATTTAGAGAAGTTCATTGATAAAGTGAAAATATTTAAAGTTCACTTTGCAACTATAGATATACGTCAAGACCACAGTATGCATACCAAAGTAATGGTTGAGGTTTTAAAAAAGAACGGATTAATTAAAGAAGAACTTAGTGAGTTATCTGAAGAGAAATTAATAGATATTTTATTACATGAGAATTTACATTTAGTTCCAGATGATTACAAGGAAGATATTGTAAAAGATACTATTAAAAACATACTACAGTTACAGACAATACAAGAGAAGAACGGTGAAGAAGGCTGTAATAGGTACATCATTAGTAATTCTGAAGATAAATTCTCTATTCTTTTTGTTTATGCATTGTTTAGATGGTGTGGTTGGGCGGGTAAAGAAATCACTTTTGATATAGTGCCACTTTTCGAGACTATGAATGGAATGGACACTGCACAAGACACCATGCAGTTTTTATTTAGTTTACCTGAATATAAAGCACATTTAGAAAATAGAAATAAAAAGCAAACCATAATGCTAGGTTTTTCTGATGGTACTAAAGATGGTGGTTACCTCAAGGCGAACTGGTCTATTTTGAAAACAAAAGAAGAACTTTCAGAAGTGTGCGATCAACATGATGTAGCAGCTGTTTTCTTTGATGGTAGAGGAGGACCACCGGCAAGAGGTGGTGGTAAAACACATCGTTTTTATGCAGCCCAAACAAACAAGGTTGCGAATAACGAAATTCAACTTACTATTCAAGGGCAGACTATTACCAGTACCTATGGTACAAAAGAGCAGTTTATTTATAATAGTGAGCAGTTGTTAACGGCAGGTTTGTCAAATACTATCTTAGAAAAAGAAATTGTTATATCTGACGATGACAGGAAACTTATAGAGGAGTTATCTGAAATGAGTTTTAAGAAATATGATGACTTAAAACATCATGATAAGTTCATGCCTTATTTAGAGAATATGAGTACTCTTAAGTACTATACCAAAGCAAATATTGGAAGTAGACCGGGTAAAAGAGGAAACAAGGCTAAATTAGAACTGTCTGATTTAAGAGCTATATCTTTTGTAGGTTCTTGGAGTCAGTTGAAACAAAATGTGCCAGGTTATTATGGTATTGGTACCGCTTTGAAAACATTAGAAGATGAAGGTAGGTTAGAAGAGGCTAAAAGATTATATGAAGAAGTACCGTTTTTTCAAGCTTTGATGATGAACAGTATGATGAGTCTTACTAAATGTTATTTTGAATTGACCAGCTATATGAAAGAGAATGAAGAGTATGGTGCTTTTTGGGAAATTCTTCATGCAGAGTATGAACTATCAAAATCAATGCTTTTAAAACTTTCAGGTATGGAAATATTGATGAAAAAAGAAGCAATTTCTAGAGAGTCAATTAAAATACGTGAGAATATAGTATTACCATTATTGGTGATACAACAATACGCGTTGCAGAGAATTGGCGAGGGTACGGAGTATAAAGAATTGTATGAGAAAATTGTTACAAGATCTCTTTATGGAAATATTAATGCTAGTAGAAACTCGGCGTAAGAAAAAGTAATTTATAAAAAAAAGGGGGCAATCATTTGCCCCCTTTTTTTATGCTAATATTCGGATGAATTAAATTTTAGTACTTAAGAGTGCATAAAATGTTTCTATACCATATGCAATTTGCCCAATTTTTAAATTCTCGTTAGGGCTATGTTGATTATTGTCAGCATTTACCATAGGTACAATAAATGCAGGTATTTTTAGCTCATTAATAAAAGGGGAAATAGGAACCGTACCACCCATGATTCTTATTTGAACCGGCTTTTCTCCAAACTTTGTTTCCATAGTTTTTACAATACTCTTCCCAAACGGATTATTCAAATCCGTACGAAACGCATCTGTTACCGTACCTTCTTTAATGGTCACTATTTTGTCATATTTCAAACGGTCATCCATAGTTGGTTCGGTACTCATTACATGAAAGCCTTGGTTTTTAATATGCTCTTTTACAAGGTTTTTAAGTCTTGTGCCATCAGATTCTGGAACGAGCCTTAAATCTAATTCTGCAGTGGCAGTAGCGGGTAGAATAGTTCTTGCTTGATCCCCAATCCATCCAGAACCTAAACCTCTAATATTTAAAGAAGGATACTGTAAAGCCTCTTGATAAAAACCACCTACTTTTTCAGGAGTTAAAATTGCTAGGTTCTTATTGATTTCTTCAATATTATCTGGGACACTCTTTAGAATTTCTAATGTTGAATCGTCTAAGGTGATTCCGTCATAATAACCTTTAATTAGAACTTTGCCATCTGCATCTTTCATAGTTGCTAGAAGTTGTGCTAATAGAAAACCTGGGTTAGGAGCGTAATTTCCATAATGACCACTATGCTGAGGTTTAATAGGTCCGTGAGTAGTAATTGATAATGTTGTAATTCCTCTGCAGCCATAAACTATTGTTGGTTTTCCAGAAACATGAACCGGACCATCATTTATAACTAAAAAATCAGCTTTAAGTAAATCTTTATAAGTGCGTACAGCTTGTGGTAATGGAGCGCTGCTTTTTTCTTCTTCACTATCTAAAATGACCTTTACATTATACGGTATGTCAATACCATCTTTTTTGAGCGCGTCAATAGCGTTTAAGAACATAATGATAGGTCCTTTGTCATCAGAAGTGGATCTGCCAAAAAGTCGCCAATCATAATTAATATCATCTTCTAGTTCAGAAAAGGATTCTTTCTTCCATCCATCATCAGATTTAGATTTTAAAACTACTTTGTAAGGGTCAGATTGGTCCCATTTTTTAGCGTCAACAGATTGCCCATCTAAATGCATATAAAACAAGATGGTAGGTTTGTTATCATCCATCGGTAAAGCTGCAAAAAATAACGGAAGACCTTCTGTCTCTAAAATAGTACTATTAAAACCTCTTTCTGTAAATTTCTTTCTAAGCCAAAAAAGGTTAGAATCAATATCATCGGCATTTAAAGCATCGTTTGGTATTGCTACGAATTCTCTTAATTCGGTTATAGCATTTGCTACTTTAGATTTTATTAAAATGGAGTCTTGAGAGTATCCAGAATAAAGGGAGATAAGTAATAGAAGGGCAAGTAATTTTTTCATGTTCGTTCTCGTGAATATATTCTTTAAATGTAAGCAAAATGCAGAGAACTAAGCCTCAATTAGATTATGGCAATTGTTAAGGTTTTCTATATTAGAAATAAATATGCTCAAAAGTGTAGGTTGGTAGTTGATTGTTATTGGTATTACCTATACAAAGTGAAGTAGTTATATTTTTTTATAGCGTATAGACTAAAAAAAGGTTGCCCTATAGGGCAACCTTTTTCATTATTTCAAAATACTTTGTGTATTCAACACCTATTTAGATAACTGAAATTTAATCTGAAGTTTTTGAGCTAAATATTTTCATCATAATCAATCTAATTAGAAGTACAAAAGGAAAACCGTGGAAAACGACATCGAACCAATCCATAAATACCATTCCATTTGCGCCACCAAAAAACCATTTTAATTTACCCAAAATATGAGGTTCAGGGAAAAATGGGGCTAAACCTAGGGTTAGGCATAGTAGAATAATCAGTTTCCAATTATTTAAAAATTCTTTCAACTTAGCGAATTAAGTTAGTAAACTCATCAGTTTTTTCAGTTCCGTTAGCTGTCAAATGCTTAATAAAGGCGGAACCAATTATTGCACCTTTAGCGGTTTTGGTCGCTTGCTTAAAAGTTTCTTCGTCTTTAATACCGAAACCTACTATTTGTGGGTTCTTTAAATTCATTGAAGCTATACGTTCAAAATAATTTTCTTGATCTTGACCAAAGCCAGATTTAGAACCGGTAACACTTGCAGAGCTAACCATATAAATAAATCCGTTAGAGGCGTCGTCTATCTGATGAATACGAGCATCACTAGTCTGTGGCGTAATTAGAAAAACATTTATGAGTCCGTATTTCTTAAAAATAGCCTCATACTCTGCTTGATACACATCTAGCGGTAGATCAGGTAGAATGAGTCCGTCAATACCAATTTCTTGACATTTTTTACAGAATGCTTCTACACCGTATTGCAACATTGGGTTAAAATAACCCATAATAATTAACGGAATAGAAACGGTTTTACGAATATCCTTTAGTTGATTGAAAAGAATTTCGGTAGTCATTCCATTTTTCAACGCAGCAGTAGAGCTTTCTTGAATTGTTGGTCCGTCTGCTAATGGATCACTGAAGGGTAATCCGATTTCAATCATATCAACACCGTTCTTTTCTAAATCTTCAATGATTTTAACGGTATCGTTAAGCGCAGGATAACCAGCGGTAAAATATATGGATAGAAGTTTTTTATCTTCTTGTAATCTTGTTGTAATTCTATTGCTCATAATAGTATTATGCTAACTTAAAATAATCTATATATGTGTTCAAATCTTTATCGCCACGACCAGAAAGGCTGATTACGACAACATCATCTTTTTTGAATTTTTTATGTTCAAAAATTGCAAATGCATGTCCTGTTTCAATAGCAGGTATAATACCTTCTAATTGGGATAGTTCTAAACCTGCAGCCATGGCTTCATCATCTGTTGCCGAATAAAACTCTGCACGACCAGATTTGTAAAGATGTGAATGCATAGGACCAACGCCAGGGTAATCTAATCCGGCAGAAATAGAGTAGGGCTCTGTAATTTGACCGTCTGTCGTTTGCATCAACATAGTTTTGCATCCATGTATTATACCAACTTTACCAAGAGCCGAAGTTGCGGCACTTTCACCAGAATTTACTCCTTTTCCGGCAGCTTCAACGGCAATAATACCAACCTCAGGTTCATGTAAGAAATGATAATATGTACCAGCGGCATTACTGCCACCACCAATACAAGCAACTACATAATCAGGATTTTCGCGCCCCTCTTTCTCTTTCAGTTGCCATTTTATCTCTTCTGATATTATAGACTGAAAACGAGTAACCATGTCTGGGTAAGGGTGCGGACCAATGGCAGAACCAATAATGTAATGTGTATCTACAGGATTGTTGATCCAATCTCTAATAGCTTCATTAGTTGCATCTTTAAGAGTTCTGCTTCCAGATTTTGCAGGTCTTACTTCAGCGCCCAACATTTTCATACGGGCAACATTAGGTGCTTGACGGGCAATATCAATTTCACCCATGTAAACGATACATTCCATACCCATTAAAGCACAGACCGTAGCAGTTGCAACACCGTGCTGACCTGCACCGGTTTCGGCAATAATTCTAGTTTTGCCCAATTTTTGGGCCATTAAAATTTGACCAATGGTATTGTTGACCTTATGGGCACCAGTATGATTAAGATCTTCTCTTTTTAAATATATTTTGCAGCCGTGCTTTTCAGAAAGGCGTTTTGCAAAATATAGGGGAGAGGGTCTACCTACATAATCTTTTAAAAGCTGATTGAATTCTTTTTGAAAAGAATCTTCGTACATCAGTTTTAAATAATTTTGTCGTAGCTCTTCAACGTTGGGGTACAACATCTCAGGTATATAGGCACCACCAAATTCTCCGTAGTACCCTTTTTCGTCAGCATTATAATTCATAGCGCTTCTTTAAACTTTTGTAATTCTTCAATGTTTTTCAAGCCTGGTTCTATTTCAAAAGAGCTATTCACATCAATGGCATAGCAATATTTAGATTCAGGCGTTTTCATAAACTCATTAATCTTGTTCAGATTATTTAAACCAATACCACCGCTTAGAAAGAAAGGTTTTGTCGATGGGTAATTTTTTAAAACAGACCAATTAAAGGTGTATCCGTTGCCGCCAGGTAATTTTCCTTTTGTGTCAAAGAGAAAATAGTCGCACACATTTTCATAGGGTTTCAATACTTCAAAATCAAATTCGTCTTTTATGGAGAACACTTTTATGATGTCTACTTTATATTTTAATTTTTTTAATTCAGTTGCAATTTTAGTGCAATATTCCGGACTCTCATGACCATGTAATTGTATCCCTTGTAACTGATATTTACTAGTCATATCAATGACATAATCAAATTCGGCATCAACAAATACCCCAACTTTGCTAATTGTATGTGGAAGTTCAGGAATCTCACCTTTAAAAAATCGAGATGAAGGTTCCCAGAAAATAAAGCCTAAATAGTCTGGTCGTAATTGTGCGACTTCAGTTGTATTCAGTTTCATTCCACAAATTTTAAGCTTCATCAGTTCTTAAGGTTTTTAATGAATTCATTAGCACTTTTACCAGGGTTATCAGTTTTCATAAAATTCTCACCTATTAAAAATCCTTCATAACCATAAGGTTTTAATTCTTTAATAGCTTCAACAGAACTTATTCCGCTTTCAGAAACCTTTACAAAATCATCTGGAATCAATTTTGATAACAATTTACTTGTATCTAAACTCACTTCAAAAGTCTTCAGGTTTCTGTTATTTACACCTAACATATCTAAACTTGGCATAATAGATTTATGAAGTTCTGCTTCATTATGAACTTCTAACAATACATCTAAGCCTAAGCTTTTTGCCAATTCAGAATACGTCTTAATTTCTTGTTTTGTTAATATGGCAGCGATAAGTAAAATGACATCTGCACCATTAGCTTTAGCTTCAATAATTTGGTATTCACTAATAATAAACTCTTTACGAAGTAAAGGAAGTTGAGCAGATGCACGTGCTAAAATTAAATCTTCAATAGAGCCACCAAAATATTTAATATCGGTAAGTATACTCATGCCACAAACGCCTGCTTTTTCATATCCTTTGGCAACTTGCCCAACATTAGCATTTTGGTTGATGCTTTCTTTAGATGGAGATCTACGTTTAAATTCAGAAATAATTCCTGTATCACTATTTTTAAGTGCTTGAGTCAAAGAAATTGTTTTTCTTTCAAAAAGCACAGAAGCCTCATGTTGAGAAACGGGTATAATCGACTTTTTTAAATCTACCTCTTTACGTTTGTCAGCTACTATTTTATCTAAAATATTCATATACTATTTGTTCTTTGCTATCTCGTTATTACGAGACACGAAGCTTTAATTTTTACTCAGTTCCTGTATTTTTTTCAAAGCAGTTAATCCGTGTCCACCTAATAAAGATTCTTTAGCTTTTTCAAAGCCTTCAAGAGGAGTAAGGTTCTTTACTGTAGCAATTGCAATACCTGCATTGGCACACACTACATTATTTTGAGGCTCAGTACCTTTACCTTGTAAAACATTAAGGAATATTTGCGCCGAAGTATCAATAGAATCTCCGCCAACAATATCACTTTGCTTTATTTGATTTACACCAAAATCAGATGGTTTTAGCATGCTTTCAGTATGATTAGAAATGGTTTTGGTATTTCCTGTAAGGGAAATTTCATCATAACCATCTAATGCATGAAGAACAGTAAAGTTTTTATCGGTTTTCTGATACAGATATCCGTACATGCGAGCTAATTCTAAATTGAAAACACCCACCATTTGGTTTTTAGGAAAAGCAGGATTTACCATAGGACCTAACATATTAAAGAATGTCTTTACCGCTAAGTCTTTACGAATAGGAGCTACATTTTTCATAGCAGGGTGAAATAGGGGAGCGTGCAATACACAAATACCAGCTTCATCGATACATTTTTCTAAGAAACCTGCATCATTACTAAATTTTATCCCTAAAAATTCCATCACATTACTACTACCACATTTAGAAGACACTCCGTAATTACCATGCTTAGTCACTTTAATGCCCGCGCCAGCGGTAACAAAAGAAGAAAGTGTAGAGATATTGAAGGTGTCTTTACCGTCACCCCCTGTACCACAAAGGTCAATAGGGTTGTAGGCAGATAAATCTACCGCCAAACATAAATCAAGTAATGCATCTCTAAATCCTTCAAGTTCCTCTATGGTAATACTACGCATCATATATACGGTTAAAAATGCCGCAATCTGACTAGTGTTGTAATCACCTTTGGCAATATTTACCAAAATGCGTTTAGCATCTTCTTTAGAAAGTATTTCGTGATTTATAAGTTTATTTAATGTTTCTTTCATTTTTTAAAGTATTACCTAGTTCGTATTGGTACGGCGCAGTCAATATTGCCCTCGTACTTGATACTTATTACTATGCTTTGGCGTTCAACCAATTCTCTAACATTTTTTTTCCTTGTGGTGTGAGAACAGATTCTGGATGAAACTGTACGGCACGTACATCATAGGTTTTATGGCGAAGAGACATAATTTGCCCGTTCTCATCAACCGAAGTAGCTTCTAAAACTTCTGGTAAATCAGTATTTACAACCCATGAATGATATCTACCTACTTCAATTTCACTGGGTACATCTTCAAAAATGACATCCTCTTTTGTGATTTTTATCGTCGTAGCAATGCCATGATATACTTTGTCAAGGTTTATTAAGGAACCTCCAAAAACTTCAGCAATGGCCTGTTGTCCTAAACAAACACCAAAGATACTTTTGGTAGGAGCGTATTTTTCTATAATCTGTTTTAATAAACCAGCTTCATCAGGTATGCCTGGTCCTGGAGAGAGTACAATTTTTTCAAAAGCATCAACCTCTTCAAGGGTAAGTTGGTCATTACGTTTTACAATTACCTCACAGCCTAATTCTTCTAAATAATGCACTAGATTGTAAGTGAAACTATCGTAATTATCTATAACTAATATTTTCTTCATTTTAAATGTCTTCAGCTATTTCTAATGCCTTGGTCAAAGCTCCTAGTTTATTGTATGTTTCTTGTAATTCGCTTTCTGGGTCTGATGCAGCAACTAATCCGGCACCGGCCTGATAATGCAATTTGTGATTCTTGCTTAGAAAAGTTCTAATCATAATGGCATGATTGAAGTTTCCAGAAAAATCCATAAAACCTATAGCTCCGCCATAATAACCACGACTGGTTTTTTCATATTTTTCAATAAGCTGCATAGCCATGTGTTTTGGCGCACCGCTTAATGTACCGGCAGGAAAAGTATCTGCAACCACTTTCATGGTAGGTATATCACTTTTCTTCATTCCCGTTACCTTAGAAACCAAGTGTATTACATGAGAGAAGAATTGTACCTCCCTATAATTTTCTACCTGTACTACACTACCGTTTCTACTAAGGTCGTTACGGGCAAGATCAACTAACATGACATGCTCACTGTTTTCTTTATTATCCGTTTTCAATTCTTTGGCAAGTTGAGCATCCTGTTCATCATTTCCGGTTCTTTTAAATGTGCCGGCAATAGGGTGAATTTCAGCCTTGCCTTCACTAACGATTAGTTGGGCTTCTGGTGAACTGCCAAATATTTTAAAATCACCATAATCAAAATAAAACAAGTATGGAGACGGATTAACAGAACGTAATGCTCTGTACACGTTAAATTCATCACCTTTAAAACCTTGAGAAAAACGACGGCTTAAAACAAGCTGAAACACATCGCCACGTTGACAGTGTTTTTTAGCTAAGTCTACATGTTCTCTATACTCAGCATCTTCTAAGTTAGATTCTCTTTCACCCTCTATTTTAAAATTGTAAGTAGCAAAGTTTCTAATGCTTAAAAGTTGTTCTAATTCTGGTATATTATTTTCGGTATTATAGCAATGTGCAAATAGGTAAGCTTCATTTTTATAATGGTTTATAGCAATGATATTTTGATAAACGGCATAGTAAATATCTGGAATATGAACAGAGTCATCTTTAACCGAAATATCTACATCTTCAAAATACCGAACAGCATCATAAGCCATATAGCCGAATAACCCGTTGTTAATGAATTTATAGTCATTGTTATCCGCCTTAAAAGCTTTGCTGAAATTATCTATAATCTCTACAACGTTTGTTTCAGGGGAAATTTTAATTTCTTCGGTAACCCCATCAGGAAATTGTTTAACAATGATTTCATTTTCTATTTTAATAGAAGCGATAGGGTTACAACATATATAGGAAAAGCTATTGTTGTTAGCGTGGTAATCGCTACTTTCTAATAATATACTATTAGGAAAACGGTCTCTAATTTTTAAATAAACGCTTACTGGCGTCATGGTATCGGCAAGAATTTTTTTGTGATATGTCTTAAATTGATAGGTCATAGCTACTTTTATAAAATAAAGAAGGCTTGTCGTGATGACAAGCCTTTATATAGTTTTACTACAATGATGCTTTGCTCACGATGTTTTTCGTAAGTTGTTCCACCACCAAGTATTTGCGATTAAATTTTTCATTGAGCATCAAATATAAAAAGGAAATTTAAACTTTCAAACTTTACTTTGTCAAAAATAAAAATCCCTTTGAATATATCTCAAAGGGATTTTAAATTGTTGTAATATGATTCTTTTAGAAGCTATTATAGTGCTAAATCTACTACCAAATCAAAATCGTCATAAATAGCTTTGTCTCCTAAATTATCAAAAAAGCTTCCTGAACCATATTTAATATCAAATTTAGTTCTGTCAACTTTTACGGTTGCGGTAGCCTTGTTTTCAAACATAGAAACTACAAGTGTAACAGGCTTTGTAATACCTTTAATAGTTAAGTCTCCGGTTACAGTGTATGAATTGTCGTTCATAGCTTTAACAGAAGTAAAAACTAATTTAGAAGTAGGGTTGTTTTCAACACCAAAAAAATCTGCAGATTTTAAATGACCTTCTAATTTTCCTTTTCCAGCTCCATCGAGGTCTGTATTGGCAAGCGTTGTCATATCTATAACAAACTCACCTCCAATTAATTTTTCACCTTTCATTTCTAAATGACCAGATTTTAATTGAATTGTACCTGTGTGGGCCCCAGTTACCTTGTAGCCTTTCCAAGTAACGGTACTCTCGCTAACTTTTACTTCTTTTTTTTCTGACTCAATAGGGGTAGAAGCTGTTGCTGTTAATCCGAAAACGGCAACGAATACTAAACTTAATAATGATTTTTTCATGTGTCTAATTTTAAAATGATTGTGTTTAATTTATATATGTGTAATTATTTGTTCTTTAGAATATCTCACTTTAGGGTAATTTTGAGTCTCGTCTTCAGAAGACCTGTAGCCAACAGCTAAAACAACAGCAGCATTTAAACCTTTATCGCTAAGACCTAAAATTTCATTGTATTGCTCTTTGTCAAAACCTTCCATAGGGCAGGTATCTATTCCTATTTCTGCGGCAACAGTTATTAAATTACCTAAAACAATGTATGCTTGGTTTGATGTCCATAAGTTTTTTTGGGTATCCGGTAAATCTAATAAAGTTGATTTCATAGTTTGTGAAAAACCTTCTAAATCATCTTTAGATAGTCCTCTAATTGCCATGATATTTTGAATATAATCATCTATCATAGTACCATCAAAAGTAGGTTTGTTTGCTAAAACAATGATGTGGGAAGCATCTGTTATTTGTGGTTGGTCATAAGAAGCTTTTCTTAATTGAGTTCTTATGTCCGCATTTTCAATAACGTATATGTGGTAAGGCTGAAGACCGTATGAAGAAGCTGTTAACCTTGAAGCTTCTAGTAATGTATTTAAATTCTCGCTGCTCACTTTTTTAGAGCTATCGAATTTTTTAGTAGCATAGCGCCAGTTTAAATTATCTAGTAATGTGTTCATTTATTTTACTTAAAATTTATTTAATAGTTCATTGAGTTGTTGCAATTCTGTCCCGTCAAAATTTTTAAGTATTCTCTTTTCGGCTTCAAAAAGTATTCCATCAATTTTATTTAGTATGTTTAAGCCCTCTTCTGTAATTACAATTTCAACTTTGCGCCTGTTTTTTAAACAGACGTTTCTATTGGCAAACCCCTTTAATATTAATTTATCGACTAGGCGAGTGGTATTACTCATTTTAGTTACCATTCTTTCGTTGATAGTGGAAAGATTTGCTGGTTTACCATTTTGACCTCTAAGAATTCTTAAAACATTAAATTGTTGAATAGAGATATCAAAAGGTTTAAGTACCATTGCTATTTCTTCGTCAATTTTATTAACAACCAGGGCTAAATGAATAAGCGTCCGTTTTTCTAACGGCATCTGATGGTTGGTTTTAATGATCTCTTCTACATTCATGTTTGTACAATAATTGTATATACAAATGTATATCTATTTTTAGTATTTCACTTTATGTGTAGATTAAAAATTTGTTAAATTCGTAAGTAGTAATAGAATAAAGAAAAATCGATTAATTTTACTACTTATAATATATACTATGGCAGATTTATCACAACAAGATTGGGAAGAGCAGTTAGAGAAAGATTCTAATGCAGTAATTTTAGATGTAAGAACAGAAGAGGAAATAGAGGATGGTATCATACCTAATGCTCTAAATATTGATATTTATAAAGGACCTGAGTTTGTAGCAGAACTTGAGAAACTTGATAAAACTAAAAATTATTACGTGTATTGTAGATCAGGTGCCAGAAGTGGTCAAGCATGTGCAATTATGAATAACCTAGGTTTTGACAAGACATTTAACCTTCAAGGAGGATTTATGAATTGGGAAGGCGAAACAGCATAATTTCATTTCTTTTTAAAAAAATGACCCGCTTAACGGCGGGTTTTTTATTTTTATAGAATGAAGGAAGACTTGCTTCACTTTATTTGGAAGTATAAAAAGTATCCTATTAAGGGGCTTGTCACTACATCTGGTGAAGTGGTACATTTAGTATCTGCCGGTTTGCATAATCATTTAAGTGGACCAGATTTCTTTAACGCTCAGGTAGAATTGAACGAACAATTATGGGCGGGTAATGTTGAAATTCATTTAAAATCATCAGATTGGTATGCGCATAATCATCAAGAAGATGATAGCTACAATAATGTAATTCTTCACGTAGTTTGGGAAGATGATGTAACTGTATTTAGAAAAGATGGAACTGAAATACCTACATTGTCTTTAAAGGAATATATACCCTTAAAGCTTTTGCATACCTATCAAGAACTTTTCAATAGTAAAAATTATAAATTCATTAATTGCGAAAATGAGTTTACAGGGGTTGATGAGTTTTTGAAAAACAATTGGCTAGATCGTTTGTTTGTAGAGCGATTAGAACAAAAATCAGTTTTTATTAATCAACTATTAAAAGAAACTAACAATGATTGGGAGCAGGTGTTGTTCTTAATGCTATTAAAAACCTTTGGTTCTAAAATAAATAGAGAATCTTTTATTGAGATAGGAAAGTCAATTGATTTTTCAATAATTAGAAAGTTATACCACAAGCCACTTCTAATGGAAAGTTTGTTTTTAGGGCAGGCAAGTTTATTAAATAAAACAAATGACGGTGATACTTACTTTGCCGAATTGAAAAAAGAATATGAATTCTTGAAACATAAGTTTAGTTTAAACCCTGTTTTTAAGTCTCCTGAATTTTTTCGATTAAGACCATCAAACTTTCCAACCATTAGACTAGCTCAATTGAGTGCTCTATATGCTGAAAATAATAATCTCTTTCATTTGTTGATAGAAAATGAACATACCGACTATATTAAAATCTTAAATATAGGTACATCTGAATATTGGGAAACCCATTTTAATTTCGGTAAAATTTCAAAAAAGAGTAAAAAGGGTATTTCGAATTCATTTTTAAATCTTCTGCTCATAAATACTATAATTCCTTTAAAGTTCGCCTACAATCGTTATAAAGGTGGGTTAGAAAATGAAAGATTTCTAAAGATGATGTCAGGAATTAAAAAGGAAGAAAACAGTATAATATCTAAGTTTGGTAAACTAGGAGAAACGCTTGAAAATGCTAAGGATTCTCAGGCATATCTTCAGTTATACACTAACTATTGTGTAAAGGACAAATGTTTAGAATGTGCTATTGGGGCTTCATTAATGAATATAAAAGGCTAATTTTATACATTATGAACGTATTTTATAAATTACTACATTATTTTCAAAAGAGAGGATATGAGGTATGCGGTAGAATAGCGGAACGATTAGGTATAAGAGCTAGAGTGGTAAGAACATCGTTCATTTATCTCACCTTTGTCACTGTAGGCTTTGGTTTTGCTCTTTATTTGTTCTTGGCTTTTTGGCTTAGAATAAAAGATTTGATTTATACCAAACGAAATTCAGTTTTTGATCTTTAACATATGATGAAATTATTTAAGTCTAAAATATATTTAGCATTGACTTTAATGCTGATGGTTTTGGCTTTTGGGGTTTTAGGATATCGTTTTGTGGCAGACTATTCTTGGGTAGATGCATTTTATATGACCATAATAACGGTAACCACTGTTGGTTTTTCAGAGGTAAGGCCAATGGGACCTGAAGGTAAAATATTCACTATCATCCTTATTGTGACAAGTGTATTCATAGTTGGTTTTGCTATAACTATAGTTACTGACTACCTGCTCTCTAGAAATTCAGTAGAACTGCTAAAAAAGAAAAAAATGAAAAATGCTATTGCAAATTTAAATCAGCATGTTATCGTATGTGGTTTTGGTAGAAATGGTATGCAAGCTGCAGAAAGGCTTAAGGCATATAAAAGACCATTTGTGGTGATAGAGAAAGATAAAGAGGTGATAGAGCGCTATGAAGATGATGTCTTGTTTATAGAAGGCGATGCCAATGATGATGATGTATTGTTAGAGGCGGGTATTGAGAGAGCACAATATTTAATAGCTACTTTGCCAGATGATGCTGCAAATTTATTTGTAGTACTGTCGGCAAGACAAATGAAAAAGAATCTTTTTATTATCAGTAGGGCTTCTTTAGTGAATTCTCAGAAAAAATTATTCTTGGCAGGAGCAAATAAGGTAATTATGCCAGATAAAATTGGAGGTGATCATATGGCATCATTAGTGGTAATGCCAGACCTTATCACTTTTATGGACAAGCTCTCTATGGAGGGTGAACATACTACTAATTTAGAAGAGGTAGCCATAGAGGATTTTGCGGATCAGATTGAATGTAATTCTTTGAGAGATTTAGATTTACGAAGAAAAACAGGATGTACTATAATAGGTTATATTTCACCGGATGGTGAGTATACTATAAACCCAGAAGCTGATATGGAATTACAGCCAAAAAGTAAGGTTATAGTATTGGGTAGACCAGAACAAATTAAGAAATTGAACGAAATGTTTAACATAGAATAATCATCTTTCTACCATATATATTTGATTGCATCCATTATTTTTAGGATATTGCTAGACAAACTAACTCAAAAAATAAATTCTAAACTTATGAAGTATAAACTTCTAAACCTGTTTACCTTTTTATTTCCCTTTTTAATATTTTCTCAAGAGCAAGGATTAGATCAACAAATTGATCAAGCCTTTCAACCCATCTCCGACTTCTTTTCAGCGGTAATTTTCTTTAATGTTTGGCATGATCCAGACATACCGTTCGTACTAGTATTATTAGTAGGTAGTGCATTATTTTTTACAATATATTTTGGGTTTCCTAACATTAGATTTTTTGGAAAAGCCATTAATACCGTTCGCGGTAAGTATGAGGATATAGAAAAACATGGAGCGCAAAATCTTTATGGTGAAGATGGTATTGCTCAAGGTCAAGATTTGACTAATGTAGATATAGAAGACCATCTAGTTAGTATGGAAAATGATTTGGCTATTGATGGCGATATCATTGATACTATTAGAGATGAAAGCTCAGAAGGTGAAGTAAGCCATTTTCAAGCATTGGCAACTGCAGTTTCCGGTACAGTTGGTAACGGTAATATTGCAGGTGTAGCTTTGGCTATTGCCTTAGGTGGACCTGGTGCTACATTTTGGATGATCGTATGTGGACTTTTAGGTATGTCGTCAAAATTTGTGGAATGTACGCTTGGTGTTCAATATAGAGATGTAGGTGAAGATGGCACTGTTTATGGTGGTCCAATGTACTATATTAGTAAAGGTCTTAAGGAAAGAGGCTTTGAAACCATAGGTAAAGTTGCTGCTGTTATTTTTGCAATTTTTTGTATTGGTGGTTCTTTTGGTGGTGGTAACGCGGCTCAGTCAAACCAAGCTACTATCGTAATCAAAGAACTTTTTAACTGGCAAAGTACTGCAGCCGGGGCTATTGTGGGTCTTGTGTTGGCAATCCTTGTTGGTGTAATAATCATTGGTGGTATTAAGCGTATTGCTCAAGTAACTGAAAAAGTAGTGCCATTTATGGCGGTAATGTATATTGTTGCTTGTCTATATATCATCCTTAGTAATTTTTCACTTGTAGATGACGCTATTTCTTTAATAGTAACAGAGGCATTTAACCCTACGGCAATTGGTGTGGGTAGTCTTATTGGTGTGCTGTTGGTTGGTTTTAAAAGAGCGGCATTTTCAAATGAAGCAGGTGCGGGTTCAGCATCTATAGCCCATTCTGCGGTAAGAACAAAATATTCTGCTTCTGAAGGTTTGGTAGCTTTATTAGAGCCTTTCATTGATACTGTAGTTATTTGTACAATGACAGCGATAGTAATTATCATCTTTAATTTTGGTGGTGCATTTACTTATGGCGGTGATGGTACAGGTTCAGTTTTAATAGATGGTATGCCGTATGAAGGTGCTGGTATTACTGCTGTTGCTTTTGCTGAGTATATACCTTATTCTAATATATTCTTGACTATAGCGGTAGTGTTATTTGCGGTTTCTACCATGATTTCTTGGTCTTATTACGGGCTACAGTCTTGGAAATATTTATTCGGTAGAGGTAAAACAGCTGATATGGTTTATAAATTATTGTTCTGTACGTTTATAGTAATTGGAGCAGCGGCAAGTATGAAATCTATTTGGGCTTTTTCAGATGCAATGATATTTGCAATGGTATTCCCAAATATGGTAGGTCTGTTCTTCTTGTTCCCAGTTGTGAAAAAACAATTAAATAGATATTTAGATGCGATCAAACTAAAGTATGATGCTATAGAAGATTAAGAATTGTCATGAATTCATTTAAATCCCACTTTAAGTTCAATAAACAAGAACGAAGTGGGATTTTCTTTTTGCTGTTTTTTCTGATAAGTATTCAAATAGGGTATTATCTGTACAATACATACACAGTCAATCAATCTACACCCTTGCAAATTGATAGTGTGGCTCAAGCTGAAATAGATTCTTTGAAAATTGTAGCGTTAGAAAAAGATACTGTTCGCATATTTCCTTTCAATCCAAATTTTATTACTGATTTTAAAGGGTATACATTAGGTATGTCAGTTGTTGAAATAGATAGGTTACATGTTTTTAGAAGTAAAGAAGAATTTGTGAATTCGGCTAAAGAGTTTCAAGACGTTACAAAAGTATCAGATTCATTACTAGGTATTATTTCTCCATATTTTAAATTTCCAGAGTGGACTCAGAATAGAAAGAGGAAAACAGCATTTAAATCAAATACATTTAGCCAGGATAATAAACTAAAGAAAGTTGTCTGGAAAGATTTAAATACAGCAACGGCAGAAGAGTTACGGAAAGTAAGAGGAATAGGGGAGAAATTATCGGCTAGAATAATTAAGTTTAGAGATCGCCTGGGCGGGTTTTTAATTGAAGATCAATTACAAGATGTTTATGGTCTAGAGCCAGATGTTGTGGAAAGAGCTTTAAAGCAGTTTAAAGTAGTGACCAAGCCTAATATTTTAAAAATAAATGTAAATACTGCTACTGTTGAAGAATTGTCTAAATTGATATATCTGCAAAAACACGTCGCTCAGAGCATTGTAAATTATCGTAATCTCAACGGAAGTATCAATTCTTTGAACGAATTAGTAAAAATTGAGAAATTTCCGTCAGAGCGTATTAATAGAATTGCTTTATATTTGTCATTATAAAAAAAAACGCTATGCAAAGTATGTACTTCACAGAAGAACATCAATTATTTAGGAACAGCCTAAAAGATTTTTTACAGAAAGAAGTAGTCCCACATATAGATAAGTGGGAAGAAACAGGAACTATAGAAAGGTTCATTTGGAAGAAATTTGGAGATATGGGCTATTTTGGCCTAGCGACGCCTGAAGAAGATGGTGGTCTAGGTCTTGATCTTTTCTATACTATTATTCTGTTAGAAGAGTTGCAAAAGATAAATTCTGGAGGTTTTGCAGCCACTATGTGGGCACATGCTTATTTGGCAATGACCCATTTAAATAAAGAGGCAGATTCCTTTTTAAAGGAGAAGTATTTACGACCTAGCGTAAATGGCGATAAAATTGGTTGTTTGTGTATTTCAGAACCTTTTGGGGGTAGTGATGTAGCGGCAATGAGAACAACGGCAGTAAAGCAAGGTGATCATTATGTGTTAAATGGTTCCAAAACGTTTATCACAAATGGGGTCTACGCTGATTACATGATCGTGGCGGCAAAAACAAGTCCTGAGTATGGTAATAAAGGAATTAGCATTTTTGCAGTAGATAGAAACAGTGAAGGGGTAACAGCTAATAAATTAAATAAATTAGGTTGGCGAGCGTCAGATACTGCTGAATTGGCTTTTGATAATGTCAAGATTCCTGTAGAAAACCTAATGGGTGAAGAAGATATGGGATTCTCATATATAATGGAGCATTTCTCTTTAGAACGATTGATAATGGGTGTTAATGCTCATGCAAGAGCAGAGCATGTTTTGGACTACGCATTAAATTACATGTCAGAAAGGGAAGCTTTTGGTAAATCTATAAATAAATTTCAGGCACTTAGACATAGAGTAGTTGATCTACATGCGGATATAGATATGTGTAAAGAATATAATTATTCTGTTGCCTACCGTTTGGATAAAGGGCAGTATGTAGTTAAAGAGGCGACTATATCAAAACTAAAATCGACAAAAGTTGCTGACGAAGTAGCTTATGAATGTTTGCAATTTTTAGGTGGTTACGGTTATATTGAAGATTACCCAATGGCACGTAACTTTAGGGATAGTAGGTTGGGACCAATAGGTGGTGGTACATCAGAAATATTACGAGAAATTATTTCTAAAATCATTATTGATAAGAAAGAATACAAGCCAGCTACGGTGTAGTTGGTCAAATTTAAATTTTAAAAATTAGTTTAAAGGTTGTCGGTTTAAATATAGTTACTATATTTGCAGCCTTAATCACAAAAGAGAGGAGGTTTAGCCCATGTTAATAATACCAGTAAAAGAAGGAGAAAACATCGATAGAGCTTTAAAGCGTTTCAAGCGTAAGTTCGATAAGACAGGTACAATGAGACAGTTACGTAAGCGTCAACAGTTCAATAAGCCATCAGTTGTTCGTAGAGCACAGATACAAAAAGCAGAATACATTCAAGGTCTAAGAGATCAAGAAGAAGTTTAGACTTTGTCGTACAAAATATAAAATCCCGCAATTTGCGGGATTTTTTTTGCTCAAATTTCAGTAAACTCAAAACTTTGATACCTTTAGATAATGTTTTTAAGTGAATTTATTTCTTATCTCTCTTTGGAGAAAAATTATTCTAAACATACGGTTAAGGCGTATGAGAATGATTTACTAGAATTTAAAAATTTCTGCTTAACTAATTATGATGTTAATGATATTGATAACATTGAATATAATATTATTCGATTTTGGATAGTTGAATTGTCTGAAAATAAAATCAACAATAGGTCGATTAATAGAAAAATAGCATCGCTGAAAGCTTATTTTAAGTTTCTTCAAAAAATAGAAGTAACAGATGTAAATCCGTTGAACAAGCACAAGGCATTAAAGACGGCGAAGAAAATTGAGATTCCCTTCTCCGAATTAGAGATGGAAAAGGTGTTGTCTGAAATAGAGTATAAAGAAGATTTTGAGGGGAGAAGAGATGAGCTGTTGATACATGTGTTGTATGTAACGGGTATGCGTAGGGCAGAGGTTATAGCCTTAAAAGTGGTAGATGTGGATTTTGAAGCGATGACGATCAAGGTCTTGGGTAAACGCAATAAGGAAAGAATTATACCTATGCTTGTTGAGACCAAAAAGAAGTTTGTAGATTATTTAGAAGGTCGAGAGAAATTAAGTGAGGTGGTTGATGAAGATACTATGTTCTTGACGAAGTCAGGCAATAAATTGTATGAAACACTTGTTTATAGATTAATAAAAAAGTATTTTAGAAAGGTTTCCTCGAAGGTAAAGACGAGTCCGCATATTCTTAGGCACACTTTTGCAACGCATCTATTGAATAAAGGAGCAGATTTAAATGCTGTTAAAGAGTTGCTAGGTCATTCTAGTTTGGCTTCTACTCAAGTTTATACGCATAATAGTATTGCAGAGTTAAAGAAAGTTCATGCAAAAGCTCATCCTAGGGGAAATAAATAATTATTGTTAAATCAGGCTAAATTCTTAAAGCCATAAATTTTCTGACTATGAAAGTAAATATGCAATCGGTAAATTTTAATGCAGACGATAAGTTGATTAATTTCCTTCAAAATAGACTTGACAAAGTGGAAACCTTTTATTCTAAGGTGATTAGCTCAGATGTTTATATGAAAGTGGAGAATACAAGTGCTAAAGAGAATAAAATAGTTGAGATTAAAATTTCGGTTCCTAAAGATAAATTTGTGGTAAAAAAACAATGTAAATCATTTGAAGAGGCTGTAGACTCGGCTTGTAGTTCCCTGGAACGTAGGCTAATAAAGCAAAAAGAAAAAATAAGATTACATGCGTGATAAAAATTTTTCAAAATTTGTTTTGAATAAACAAAAAATACTATACATTTGCAGTCCGTTAGAAATAGCGGGCTTTTTTATGACAGAAAAAGTCGTGAAATAAGCCGATGTAGCTCAGCTGGCTAGAGCAGCTGATTTGTAATCAGCAGGTCGTGGGTTCGAGTCCCTCCATCGGCTCTTAAGTTCTTTAAAATATTAGTTTGAGGGGAGATACTCAAGCGGCCAACGAGGGCAGACTGTAAATCTGCTGACTACGTCTTCGCAGGTTCGAATCCTGCTCTCCCCACTAAACTATTTTATAGAGAATTTTATTGAAATATTGTAATATTATAAGCGGGAGTAGCTCAGTTGGTAGAGCGTCAGCCTTCCAAGCTGAATGTCGCCGGTTCGAACCCGGTCTCCCGCTCTATAAATTTGACAGTAATGTCATCCCTGCGAAGGCAGGAATCTATCTTTTGGGTGGGTTCAACACTTTACGCCGGTGTAGCTCAGGGGTAGAGCGTTTCCTTGGTAAGGAAGAGGTCACGAGTTCAATTCTCGTCATTGGCTCAATTAAGGTATAAATTTGTACACTAATATAAACTAAGAATAAAATACATTAAACATGGCAAAGGAAACTTTCGATCGTTCCAAACCGCACTTAAATATAGGTACTATTGGACACGTGGATCACGGTAAAACTACATTGACTGCTGCTATTACTACTGTTTTGGCAAATGCAGGTCTTTCTGAATTGAGAAGTTTCGATTCTATCGATAACGCTCCTGAGGAAAAAGAAAGAGGTATTACAATTAACACTTCTCACGTAGAGTACTCTACAGCTAATCGTCACTATGCACACGTTGACTGTCCTGGTCACGCGGATTATGTGAAGAACATGGTTACTGGTGCTGCTCAAATGGATGGTGCTATATTAGTTGTTGCTGCTACAGATGGTCCTATGCCACAAACACGTGAGCATATCTTATTAGGTCGTCAGGTAGGTATTCCAAGAATCGTTGTATTCATGAACAAAGTGGATATGGTTGATGATGAGGAATTGATCGAGCTTGTTGAAATGGAAGTAAGAGAATTACTTTCTTTTTATGAGTATGATGGTGATAATGGACCTGTAATCGCTGGTTCTGCGTTAGGTGCATTGAACGGTGAGCAAAAGTGGGTTGATACTGTTATGGAATTGATGGCTGCTGTTGATGATTGGATCGAGCTTCCTAAAAGAGATGTTGATAAAGATTTCTTAATGCCAGTTGAAGATGTGTTTACTATTACTGGTCGTGGTACTGTTGCTACTGGTCGTATAGAAACTGGTATTGCTAACACTGGTGATCCTGTTGAGATTATTGGTATGGGTGCTGAGAAATTAAACTCTACTATTACTGGGGTTGAAATGTTCCGTAAGATATTAGATAGAGGTGAGGCTGGTGATAACGTAGGTATCTTGTTGAGAGGTGTTGAAAAATCTCAAATTAGCCGTGGAATGGTAATCTGTAAGCCAGGTTCTGTTAAGCCACACGCTAAATTTGAAGCTGAGGTTTATGTATTGAAAAAAGAAGAAGGTGGTCGTCACACACCATTCCATAATAACTATCGTCCACAGTTCTACGTAAGAACAACAGACGTAACAGGTAACATTGCACTTCCTTCAGGGGTTGAGATGGTTATGCCTGGTGATAACTTAACTATTACAGTTGAATTGATTCAGCCAATCGCATTAAGCGTAGGTCTTCGTTTCGCTATCCGTGAAGGTGGTAGAACAGTAGGTGCTGGTCAAGTGACTAAGATTATAGATTAATTATAATCTAAAATAAGTATTGTGTATAAGGGTGTCCTGCTCAAGCGGGACACCTTTACATGCAAATAATAGAATACGTGATTTAAAAGTCACTATTCATACGGGTGTAGCTCAGTTGGTAGAGCACTGGTCTCCAAAACCAGGTGTCGGGAGTTCGAGTCTCTCCTCCCGTGCCAC
Source organism: Maribacter sp. (assembly GCF_039968975.1). Lineage (GTDB taxonomy): Bacteria > Bacteroidota > Bacteroidia > Flavobacteriales > Flavobacteriaceae > Maribacter. The sequence goes on from NZ_JBDVOT010000226.1 coordinate 22,721, forward strand.
AATAGAATTTGGAATATAGGTATCCTATTTGTTGAAATTGTAAAAAGCATTTAAATGTTCACATATATAAAAGAATCCGTTGAAGAGTTGAGGAATAATGTTACTCTTCCATCACGTGCAGAATCATCTAACTTGATGGTTATTGTAGCTGTGTTTTCTATCCTTTTTGCTTTGGCAACTTGGGGAGTGGATACGGTCTTTAGTAAAGTGATTAAATCTTATTTCAACTTCGTTTTAAACTAATAGGACTATGTCAGAAGTATTGGATAAAAAGTGGTACGTTGTAAGAGCTGTTAGTGGTCAAGAGAATAAAATCAAAGGATACATTGAGAGTGAAGTCGAACGTCATGGTTTCTCTGACTATTTAGAAGATGTTCTTGTTCCTACCGAAAAGGTTGTTCAAATCAGAAATGGAAAGAAAATAAACAAAGAAAGAGTTTATTTTCCGGGTTATATTATGATAAAAGCAAACCTTGGTGGTGAAATGGTTCATATTATAAGGTCTATTACAAATGTAATAGGTTTTTTGGGGGAAACTAAAGGAGGGGATCCTGTTCCTTTAAGAAAAAATGAAGTGAACAGAATGCTTGGTAAAGTAGATGAGCTTGCTGTGAATACGGATAGTGTTGCTATCCCATTTGTTTTTGGTGAAACGGTAAAAGTTATTGATGGTCCTTTCAATGGCTTCAATGGTACTGTGGAGAAAATAAATGAAGAGAAACGTAAGCTTGAGGTTATGGTTAAGATTTTCGGAAGAAAAACACCATTAGAGTTGAGCTACATGCAAGTTGAAAAGATATAAGTATTAGAATAAGTGTTACATACATATAATTAAAGTAGTGTTGCTTCCGTAAACACACTTTCAATTTAATTTTAAACAATGGCAAAAGAAATAGGTAAAGTAGTTAAACTACAAGTTAAGGGAGGTGCAGCGAATCCATCGCCACCGGTTGGACCTGCCTTAGGAGCTGCTGGTGTTAACATAATGGAATTCTGTAAGCAATTTAATGCTCGTACACAGGATAAACCAGGTAAGATATTACCAGTTGTTATCACCGTTTACAAGGATAAGTCTTTCGACTTCGTTGTAAAAACTCCACCGGCGGCAATTCAGCTATTGGAAGCGGCTAAGATTAAAAAAGGATCTGGCGAACCTAACAGAGTAAAATTAGGTAGTGTTACCTGGGACCAAATCAAGGCAATAGCCGAAGATAAAATGGTTGACCTTAATGCATTTACGGTAGAATCTGCTATGAGTATGATAGCGGGTACTGCGCGTTCTATGGGTATGAAGGTAGCAGGAAAAAAACCTTTTTAAAATCTTAAAAGTAATTAAATGGCAAAGTTAACTAAGAAGCAAAAGGAAGCGCACTCCAAAATAGAGAAAGATAAATTATACTCTGTTACGGAAGCTTCAGCTTTAATTAAAGAGATAACCAATACAAAATTCGATGCATCTGTAGATTTAGCTGTTCGTTTGGGTGTAGATCCAAGAAAAGCAAATCAAATGGTTCGTGGTGTGGTAACATTACCTCATGGAACTGGTAAGGATGTTAAAGTTTTGGCTTTGGTAACACCAGACAAAGAAGCAGAGGCTCAAGAAGCCGGAGCGGATTATGTTGGTTTAGATGAGTATTTGGATAAAATCAAAAGCGGTTGGACGGATGTTGATGTAATCATCACTATGCCAAGTGTAATGTGTAAATTAGGACCGTTAGGTCGTGTATTAGGGCCAAGAGGTTTAATGCCTAATCCAAAAACAGGAACTGTTACTATGGATGTAGCGAAAGCTGTATCTGAAGTTAAAGCAGGTAAAATAGATTTTAAAGTTGATAAAACCGGTATCGTTCACGCAGCGATAGGTAAAGCTTCTTTTTCTGCTGATAAATTAGCAGATAATGCTAAGGAGTTGTTAGATACTTTGAATAAGATGAAGCCAACTGCGGCAAAGGGTGTGTATATGAAAACAATTTTCATGTCTAGCACAATGAGTCCTAGTTTGCAATTAGATCCAAAGTCAGTTTAACAACTGGTAGTTAAAAATTAATAGTATGACAAGAGAAGAAAAAGCAACGGTTATAAAAGATTTGACTACGCAGTTGGCAGATAGCAGCACTATATATGTAGCTGATATCTCAGGTTTAGATGCAGGAACAACTTCTGATTTAAGAAGAGCTTGTTTTAAAGCTGATATTAGACTAGCTGTAGTTAAAAACACATTGCTTGCAAAAGCAATGGAAGCTTCTGACAAAGAATTTGGTGAATTACCAGAAATATTAAAAGGGAATACCTCTCTTATGTTTTCTGAGGTTGCCAATGCTCCGGCAAAATTGATAAAGAATTTCAGAAAAAAATCTGATAAGCCTTTATTAAAAGGAGCTTTTGTAGAAGAAGCAATATATATAGGTGATGAAAACTTGGATGCTTTAGTTAGCATTAAGTCTAAAGAAGAAATGATTGGTGAAATAATTGGATTGTTACAATCTCCAGCCAAAAATGTTATTTCTGGACTTAAATCTGGTGGTGGAAAAATCGCTGGTATCCTTAAAACATTATCTGAAAGATAAGTACGCACAATAAACTAAGTATATTTTAAAAATTTTATTAAACGATAGAAAATGGCAGATTTAAAAGATTTCGCAGAACAATTAGTTAACTTAACAGTTAAAGAAGTAAACGAGTTAGCTGATATATTAAAAGATGAATACGGTATTGAGCCTGCAGCAGCAGCAGTAGCAGTAGCTGCCGGTGGTGGTGGTGAAGCTGGTGAAGCAGCAGAAGAGAAAACTGAATTCGATGTTATATTGAAAGCAGCAGGTGCTTCTAAATTAGCAGTAGTTAAATTGGTTAAAGAATTAACTGGTTTAGGTTTGAAAGATGCGAAAGATATCGTTGACAGCGCACCAAAAGCTGTTAAAGAAGCAGTTTCTAAAGATGAAGCTGAAGGTATCAAAAAATCATTGGAAGAAGCTGGAGCAGAAGTTGAGCTTAAATAATAGCAACAACCATATTACTTTTGGTTTAGGTCTTTGCGCTTTTTGCGTTTAGACCTAAGCCATTTTATAGAATTAGGTATATTAAGAGGTATACTACTCATTTAGTACTCACGATCAAAACACTGTCCGTAGATGTTCACAAATAATACTGAAAGAATAAGCTTCGCTTCCGCAAGAAACACACCGGATTACCCGGATTTCTTAGATATTCAGATTAAATCTTTCCAAGACTTTTTTCAACTAGAGACTAAATCAGATGAAAGAGGTAACGAAGGTCTTTATAACACCTTCATGGAAAACTTTCCAATTACTGATACAAGAAATCAGTTTGTATTGGAATTTTTAGATTATTTCATAGATCCACCAAGATATTCTATTCAAGAATGTATCGAGCGTGGTCTTACTTACAGCGTTCCTTTAAAAGCACGTCTTAAATTATATTGTACGGATCCTGAACATGAGGATTTCGAAACAATTGTACAAGATGTTTATTTAGGTACGATTCCTTATATGACTCCAAGTGGTACTTTTGTTATCAATGGTGCTGAAAGGGTTGTTGTTTCTCAGTTACACCGTTCTCCTGGTGTATTCTTTGGACAGTCTTTCCATGCAAATGGAACAAAATTATATTCTGCTAGGGTAATTCCTTTTAAAGGTTCTTGGATAGAATTTGCTACCGATATTAATGGCGTTATGTATGCTTATATCGATAGAAAGAAAAAATTACCGGTTACTACATTGTTTAGAGCTATTGGTTTTGAACGTGATAAAGATATTTTAGAAATTTTTGACCTATCGGAAGAAGTTAAAGTTTCTAATGCCGGACTTAAAAAAGTACTTGGTCGTAAATTAGCGGCAAGAGTTTTGAACACTTGGCACGAGGATTTTGTTGATGAGGATACTGGTGAGGTAGTATCAATTGAACGTAATGAAATCGTTCTTGACAGAGATACTATTCTTGAAAAAGAACATATAGCGGAAATTATAGATGCAGATGTAAAAACTATTCTTTTACATAAAGAGAATAATGCGCAGTCTGATTATGCTATTATTCATAATACATTACAGAAAGATCCAACGAACTCTGAAAAAGAAGCAGTTGAGCATATTTATCGTCAATTACGTAATGCTGAGCCGCCAGATGAGGAAACAGCGCGTGGTATCATAGATAAATTATTCTTCTCTGATCAACGTTACAACTTGGGTGAAGTTGGTCGTTACAGAATGAACAAAAAATTACAGTTGGATATTGGAATGGACAAGCAAGTCTTGACTAAAGAGGATATCATAACTATTATTAAATATTTAATTGAGTTAATTAACTCAAAAGCTGAGATTGATGATATTGATCACTTGTCTAACCGTCGTGTTAGAACGGTAGGTGAGCAATTGTCTTCTCAATTCGGTGTTGGTCTTGCACGTATGGCGAGAACAATTCGTGAGCGTATGAACGTTCGTGATAATGAGGTGTTTACACCTATAGATTTGATTAACGCTAAGACATTGTCTTCAGTTATTAATTCTTTTTTTGGTACAAACCAGTTATCTCAGTTTATGGATCAAACGAATCCATTAGCAGAGATTACGCACAAAAGAAGACTATCGGCACTAGGGCCAGGTGGTTTATCTAGAGAACGTGCAGGTTTTGAAGTACGTGATGTTCACTATACGCACTACGGTCGTTTATGTCCTATTGAAACTCCTGAAGGTCCAAACATTGGTTTGATATCTTCATTATCTGTATTTGCGAAAGTAAATCCGATGGGCTTCTTAGAGACACCGTATAGAAAAGTTACAGATTCTGTAGTTGACTACAAGAATTTCGCATATTTAAGTGCTGAAGAGGAAGAGGGAATGAAAATTGCGCAAGCAAACATTCCTATGAAGGAAGACGGTACAATTGATGCTGAAAAGGTTATTGCAAGAGAAGAAGGTGATTTCCCTGTTGTTGACCCATCAGAAATTCAATATACTGATGTTGCGCCTAATCAAATAGCATCTATATCTGCATCTTTAATTCCTTTCTTGGAACATGATGATGCAAACAGGGCTTTGATGGGATCAAACATGATGCGTCAAGCAGTTCCTTTATTAAAACCACAATCTCCGATTGTTGGTACAGGTTTAGAGCGTCAAGTAGCTTCAGATTCAAGAGTATTGATTAATGCTGAAGGTGATGGGGTTATTGAGTATGTAGATGCTCAAAAAGTAACTATTAAGTATGATAGAACTGATGAGGAAAGATTGATCAGTTTCGAAGACGATAGTAAGACTTATTTCTTGGTGAAGTTTAGAAAGACGAACCAGGGTACGAACATTAACCTAAAACCAATTGTACAAGTTGGTGATAGAGTTAAAAAAGGTCAAGTTCTTTGTGAAGGTTATGCAACTGAAAAAGGTGAATTAGCATTAGGTAGAAACTTAACAGTGGCATTTATGCCATGGAAAGGATACAACTTTGAGGATGCAATTGTAATTTCAGAGAAAGTTGTTCGTGATGATATTTTCACTTCTATACATGTTGATGAATATTCTTTAGATGTTAGAGATACTAAATTAGGAGCAGAGGAGCTTACGCATGATATACCTAACGTTTCTGAAGAGGCAACAAAAGACCTTGATGAAAACGGTATGATTAGAATAGGTGCCGAAGTTAAACCTGGTGATATTCTAATTGGTAAGATTACTCCAAAAGGAGAGTCTGACCCAACTCCTGAAGAAAAGTTATTACGTGCTATTTTTGGTGACAAAGCTGGTGATGTAAAAGATGCTTCATTAAAAGCTTCACCTTCGTTAAGAGGTGTTGTTATCGATAAGAAATTATTTTCTAGATCTGTAAAGGATAAGAGAAAACGTTCTGAAGATAAAGAAGAGCTTTCTAAATTAGAATTAGAATATGAAGTAAAATTCCAAGAATTAAAAGATGTTCTAGTTGAGAAATTATTTACTATTGTTAATGGTAAAACTTCTCAAGGTGTTCTTAATGATTTAGGAGAAGAAGTATTACCTAAGGGTAAGAAGTATACAATGAAAATGTTGAACTCTGTTGATGATTTCGCTCACTTAGTTGGTGGAAGCTGGACAACGGATAGTGATACTAATTCATTAGTAGCCGATTTACTTCATAACTATAAAATTAAACTTAACGATTTACAAGGTAACTTAAGAAGAGATAAGTTTACAATATCTGTTGGTGATGAGTTGCCAGCTGGTATTATGAAGTTGGCTAAAGTCTATATCGCTAAAAAGCGTAAGCTTAAAGTTGGTGATAAGATGGCAGGTAGACACGGTAACAAAGGTATTGTATCTAGAATTGTACGTCATGAAGATATGCCGTTCTTGGAAGATGGAACTCCTGTTGATATCGTTCTTAATCCACTGGGTGTACCTTCTCGTATGAACATTGGACAGATTTATGAAACTGTATTAGGTTGGGCTGGTCTTAAACTTGGTAGAAAGTATGCAACACCAATTTTTGATGGTGCTACTTTAGATCAGATTAATGCTTACACTGATGAAGCGGGTATTCCAAGATTTGGACATACATACTTATATGATGGTGGAACTGGACAACGTTTTGATCAACCTGCAACAGTAGGTGTGATTTATATGTTGAAACTTGGACACATGGTAGATGATAAGATGCATGCTCGTTCAATAGGACCATACTCTTTAATTACACAACAACCATTGGGTGGTAAAGCTCAATTTGGTGGTCAGCGTTTTGGAGAGATGGAAGTTTGGGCACTAGAGGCATATGGTGCATCTGCAACTTTACGTGAGATTTTAACGGTTAAATCTGATGATGTTATCGGAAGAGCTAAAACCTACGAATCTATTGTTAAAGGAGAAACAATGCCAGAGCCTGGTTTACCAGAATCTTTCAACGTTTTAATGCACGAACTTAAGGGATTAGGTTTGGATATTAGACTTGAGGAATAGTTCAATATTTTATATTGAAGAACTATTAAGTAAAACAAATTAAAACATTATCAGCACGCTATTATGGCTAGAATAAAAGATAATAACCCAGTAAAAAGGTTCGATAAAATTTCAATAGGATTAGCTTCGCCAGAATCAATTTTGGCAGAGTCTAGAGGTGAAGTTTTAAAGCCTGAAACAATTAACTATAGAACTCACAAACCAGAACGTGATGGTTTATTCTGTGAGCGTATTTTTGGTCCTGTTAAGGATTATGAGTGTGCTTGTGGTAAATATAAGCGTATTCGTTACCGTGGGATCGTATGTGACCGTTGTGGTGTAGAGGTTACAGAGAAGAAAGTTCGTAGAGACCGTGTAGGTCATATTAACTTGGTAGTGCCAGTTGCTCATATCTGGTATTTCCGTTCTCTACCAAATAAAATAGGATACTTATTAGGTTTGCCTTCCAAGAAATTGGATATGATTATTTACTACGAACGTTACGTAGTAATTCAGCCAGGTATAGCTAAAGGTCCTGAAGGTGAAGAAATCCAAAAAATGGATTTCTTGACTGAAGAAGAGTATTTGAATATTATTGATACTATTCCTCAAGAAAATCAATATTTAGAAGATTCTGACCCAAATAAGTTTATTGCTAAAATGGGAGCAGAGTGTTTAATTGATTTATTAGGTAGAATCAATCTTAAAGAGCTTTCTTTTGAGCTAAGACATAAAGCTAATACAGAAACTTCTAAGCAACGTAAAACGGAAGCTTTAAAGCGTTTACAAGTTGTAGAAGCTTTAAGGGAATCTCAAGAGAATAGAGAAAACGAGCCAGAATGGATGATTATGAAGGTAATTCCGGTTATACCACCAGAATTACGTCCATTAGTTCCGTTAGATGGTGGTCGTTTTGCAACTTCAGATTTAAATGATCTTTATAGAAGGGTTATTATACGTAACAACCGTCTTAAAAAATTAGTTGAAATAAAAGCTCCAGAAGTTATTCTTAGAAATGGGAAACGTA
>NZ_JBDVOT010000227.1:0-7914 GCF_039968975.1 Maribacter sp.
ATGACTACATGTTTAGAGGTAAAAAAGCATGTACTATCTGGGTACTTTTAAAAGAAGGAACAATTAACTCTATTAAAGGTTTATCTGAGATTAAAGAAGATAAAAACGTGATTTTCGTTTTAGATAGATTTAAAGAAGGTGATTCGGTTAAGAAAGAATGGTTAGGAACTGAGAGACAAGTATTTTCTCGAATTTATGTTGTAGCTGACTCACTTAAAGAATTAAACTCTAAAATATCGGAATTTAAAGAGAAACTTGTAATTACAGATAATTCTGGTAATGATATGGTACTAACATGGCCAGAAACTATAACTGAAGAAAATTACCTTTAATAAGAATACATCAAATAAACTATTTATATAAGGATATGGAAAATAAAACAGCCGTTATTACTGGAGGATCAAGAAATATAGGACTGGCAATTGCTGAAAAATTTTATGCTATTGGTTACAACGTAGCTATACTAAGTGTTTCAGAAAACAGTGCAAAAAAAGCTGCTAAAAATATTGACAATACCGGAAATAAGGTCATAGGGTATAGATGTGATGTAACAAATGTATCTTCAGTTGAAGAAACACTTGAACATATTAATTCGCATTTTGGTGGAATAGATATTCTTGTAAATAGTGCAGGTATACTAGATATGGCTAGTATAGAAGAAACATCAATTGAAGAATGGGATAATGTTATGGCCGTTAATCTTAGGGGTACGTTTACTATGATCCAAAAATCAATTCAATATTTAGAAAAAAGTAAGCATCCAAGAATAATCAATTTATCATCTAATTCTGGGCGAATGGGAGGATTTGAGAACGGAATGGCTTACAGCGCATCTAAAGGCGGAATCATAGCATTGACTTATGGTTTGGCCAGAAGACTTGCAAAAAAACAAATTACGGTCAATTGTATTGCACCTGGGACCATTGAATCAGATATGTCTGCAGCACGAAGCCCGGAAGTATTGAAAAAATTAAAAGAAAGATTTCCTTTGGAAAGATTTGGAACACCAAAAGAAGTTGCAGCAGCAGCTTGCTATTTTGCAAGTGACGATGCCGGCTTTACTACTGGTTCAGTTTTAGATGTTAACGGAGGATTATTCATGGGATAAAATAAAAAATATGAAATCAAATATATTAGAATCATTTAGTTTAGCCGGAAAAAAAGCAATTGTGGTTGGTGGCGCCGGTGACCTTGGAAAAGCCATGGTAGAAGCAATATCGCAAGCAGGTGCACAAACTGTTGTAATAGACTTCGATGAAAGAGTTTTTGACATTTGCAAAGAATTCAAAAAAGATGGTCTAGAGGTTGACGCTATTAGAGCAGATATTAGTAAAATATCAGAAATTAAAGAATCGTATCAATCTGCTTTAGATTTGTTAGGAGGAAAAATAGATATTTTAATAAACTCGGCAGGTATTCAAAGAAGATATCCAAGTGAAGATTTTCCAGATGAAGAATGGAGCAAGGTAATTGCTATTAATCTTGATGCCACTTTCTACTATTGCAAATATGTAGCAAAAAACATGTTAGAAAATGGTGGTGGAAAAATAGTTAACATAGCTTCTCTTATGAGTTTCTTAGGCGGTATTACAATACCTGCATATGCAGCTTCAAAAGGTGGAGTCAGCCAATTAACAAAAGCACTTTCAAATGATTGGGCTGCTAAAGGGATTTGTGTAAATGCAATTGCTCCTGGTTATATGGACACCCAACTTAACACTGCATTAATAAACGATAAAAAAAGAACCGAAGAAGTTTTCATTAGAGTACCTATGAAAAGGTGGGGTAATGGCGAAGACTTAAAAGGCTTAACAGTATTTTTATGCTCGTCTGCAAGTGATTATATTACAGGAACCGTAATACCTGTTGATGGAGGTTATTTAGGTAGGTAAGCATAGCTTTTAGCGTAAACTTATTTAAAATCGAAAACGTTGATTTTAAAATCAAAGTAATTAATCCGATTAAAATGTTACAAAACAATTTTATTAGGTAAGAAATATGGTTTCAATAATTTTACGAAACCTTCAAATAAATTGTAAAAACTTAAGGATAAGTATTTATTGTATTGAAGTTTATAATAATCATATTTAACCTTGGTCCTTTTAAGAAATTAAAAAATAATTTAAATAAGCAATGAAATTTAGCATAATTATTCCTCTTTATAACAAAGAAAAATATATTGAACGCTGCTTAGAAAGCTTACTTGACCAAGGTTTAAAGCCTGATGAATATGAAGTCATAATTGTCGACGATGGCTCTAAAGATTCTGGTGCACTAGTTGTTAAAAATTATGCAAAGAAAAATACTTTTGTAAACATTAAATTAATTATTCAAAAAAACCAAGGACCTAGTGCAGCAAGAAATAACGGTTTAATTGAAGCTATAGGCGAATACATTTATTTTTTAGATGCTGATGATTATTTAGCACCAAATGCTTTGAAATGCCTTTTTAATTTAAGTCAGCAAAACAACATTGAACTATTAGAATTTGATAGTGAATATATAAATGAAGGTGAACAACCAAATTTCTCAAAACTAGATACTGAAAATTTAGCACTACACGTAACTGATGGGCAAGATTATATTGCTGAAAATGGCTTAAGAAATTCAGCTTGTTTTTACGTTATTAAAAGGAGTTTCCTTTTAGAAAGTAATATTACTTTTCTTGAAGACATGCGAGCATATGAAGATATGATTTTCACTTCTAGTGTTTTTTTAAAAGCCAGCAGTGTTTCTAAGGTTAACCTTGACGCTCATAGATATGTTAAGGTTGCCGGATCTATTGTAACTAGTAAAGATTCTAAAAAAAATCTAGAGTTTATACAAGGTATGGTTAAAGCTGTTGTAGAGTTTAATGATTTAATAAAGAATTACAAGAACTCATCTAGTAAGCCAACTAAAGTTATAAATAGATTAAAAGACAAGCAGCAGGCTGTTGTTTTTGCTTTAATTATAAGAGCATATAAATATCGTCTAGACCCAAAAGTCTTTAATACGATTTTAGATAAAATGAAAACCCTAGAAGCATACCCTATAACGTTAAACATGGAGGGTACAAATAATTATATTCGTCCTTTTATGAATAATAAAAACTGTGCTCTTCTAGGTTTAAAAGTTATGAGAACACTAAAATTTCTTTAAAATTAATAAACATAATAAGCTACAGTAAAATACTACTTAATGCTTAAACATTAAAATAACTAAATATGATTTGCTTCCTTGTACCTGTAAAAAGTAAGAAACTATCTTCTGATTGGGATAAATTCAGTGAATTGGTTACTCGAAGTCTTAAATCAATTAATGGGCAAAGAGATAGAGATTTTCAAATAGTTGTAGCTTGTCATGAATTACCTGCAAAAAAATTTGAGCATCCACAAGTTCATTATGTTCAAGTTGATTTTGACGTACCTCAATTAAGTAATGAAGATTGGGAAAAAGATAGACAGCTGAAAGAAAGTGATAAAGCCAACAAAATCCAGTCTGCATATGAGTATGCAATAGCTAACTTTAATGTTGACTATTTTATGGTTGTTGACTCTGATGATTGCATTCAAAACGGAATTAGCAAATATGTCAACGCTAGGTTAAAAGACAATACACCTGGTTGGTATGTTAACAAAGGATATTTCTATACAGAAGGCAGTAAATTTGCTTTTATGATTCGCAGTAATTTCAATGTTAGATGTGGTACATGTATTATCATTAAGAAAGATTTATTTCAACAGATAATACAGAAAGAGCCATACCTTTATTATTTTCATGAAACGATAAAACTAGAAAATAATCTTTCATTAATACCATACCCAAAGCCGGCAGCTTTATATAGTATGGCCAATGGAGAAAACCATTACATGTCAAAATCTAAGGTTTCAAAACTAGTGAACCAGTCCAAATATTTTTCTTTGGCTTATTTTCAAAGTATATATTCCAAACTTACAAGATACAGACCTAGGTATATAGGAAATAGATTTAAAAAATCATTTAATTTTTATAATATATCTTAAACGAATCTTAAATATTATTGATGTATCTAAATTCGATTACAATTTTAAGAGCGATTGCAATCGTACTAATTGTTGCATCACATTGTGATATCTTCTCGGATATCAAACAAACTAACTTTATTCATCGTTTATTAATTAATATAACTGCAGGTGGAACAATTGTTTTTGTGTTTATATCTGGATTTTTATATCATCATATTTTTTACCTAAAATCTAAAACTCATCTATTTTTCAAAAAAAGAGTTAAACGTTTAATTATTCCTTATTTTATATTATCTATAATACCCATAATATATAAGCTAAACAACCAACCAAATTATTGGACTACGTTCATACCTTCAGAAAAAACAGGTATATTCTATGAATACTTATACCCTACATTGCTTTTCTTATTAAGTGGAGAGCATCTTGTTGCATATTGGTATATTCCATTTGCTATACTGTTGTTTTTATGTTATCCATTGCATTCAGTTTTCATTAAAGCAAATCACAAGAGCCAGATTATAATAATGGTAGTTACATTTATAATTTCTCTTTTAGTACAAAGACCAAAAATGATAAGTCTGATATTTATACAATCTTTAGTGTATTTCACTCCCGCTTACTTATTTGGTATTTATTGTTCTATTAATAAAGTCAAGATATACTTCTTCTTTAAAAATAAAGAGTATCTATTTTTAACTCCTTTCCTTTTGATATTAATTATTCAAACTTATTTTGAGATTGTGGGGAATAACTCAAAATCCTTTTTTTCTTACGAGGGAATAGATACAATTTTACCTCAAAAAATATTTCTTTGTCTTTTTCTAATGATTTGGTTACATCGTTTTGAAGAAAATAAAAATAAATTTGTTATGTTATTAGCAAATACCAGTTTTGCAATTTATTTTCTACATGGTTATGTTTTACGGCTTTTATATATCATAAAAGAACAGTTAGGAATAAATGAGTTTTCAAAACCAATTTTATCCTTCTTGATCAGTTTATTTTTACTTATAAGTATAAGTATATTAGTTGCTATTATTTTTAAAAAAATTTTTAAAAATAAATCCTATTATTTTACCGGGTATTAGTTAATAATACATCTTTATTTCAAAATTGGAATACTTCAAAAGTATCTTAACGTATTTCGTTAATAAAATGAAGCGTTTTATATTCAAATTTTCAAACCATATCAAAATTATATTCTTAACATCATTTATTTGAAAAGGGTAAATAAGCGACATGTGTATTTCATCGATCTTTTTATTTTATTCTAGTATTTGATAGACCAAAAAGATATTTTCGTCGTAAATAAGTAGCAGTTTGTCGTTATCAATCTCTCCCCAAGTTTAGTAGACAACCACTTAAGTTAATTTTCACTTTACATTATAAACAAGAATTTATAACTATTTATATATTAACAACTCCACTAAACATTAATTATGAAATTAAAAATTACTCTTATTTTATTGTTACAAGCATTTTGCTTTCAACAAATTTATGCTCAATGTGACGGAGCCGATTTTGAAGAACAGAATGGTATCGCTATTCTAGAAACAGAATCAAAAGTATCAGGCAGCTGGAAAAAGGAATCTATCTCGGGCTCTACTGCAGGCTCAGCTATTACATATAGAGGAAGCAACAATTTTGGTTCTCCTGGAAATTCAACTATAACATATAAAGTTAGAATAAACTCATCAGGAACATATAGGTTTATCTGGCGTAATAAAATCAGTGTTATTGCTAGTAGTAATGCAAGTACAGAACATAACGATTCTTGGTTAAAAATTAACGCATCTAGTTTTTTTGGTCAAAAAGGTAGCAGTAAAATTTACCCAAAGGGATCTGGTAAAACACCAAATCCAGAAGGTGCTAGTTCAAATGGATGGTTTAAAGTATATACGAACACTATAGACTGGAGCTGGAGTACTTTTACGAGTGACTTTAACGGTCACGGTGTTTACGCTACATTTAATAGCCCTGGCGTATATGACATACAAATTTCAGCAAGATCAAATGGACATTCAATAGACAGAATGGTACTTTATAAAGAAGGTAGCTATTCAGCAAATCAAGCAGAAAGTTTATCTAGATCAGCAACAACATGTTCTGGCAGCACACCAACACCTGATCCAACTCCTACAACAAATGAAGCCCCTACCGTAAATATAACTAGCCCAAGTAATGGTCAAACTATAACTAGTGGTAGCTCAGTTACGGTACAATTATCTTCTAGTGATCCAGATGGTAACATCACTAGTCATGAACTTTCTGTAAATAACAGCTTAGTTGATACAGATGGTGTTAACTACAGCCCATATACTATGACCAACATTCAGCCAGGTAGCTATGTAATTACAGCAAAAGTAACAGACAGCAATGGTGAATCTGACACAAGTACGGTAAATATTACAGTAACCGGTGGTGGTTCTACCGATCCAGATCCAGAACCAACTCCACCAGCATCAAATACTGCTCCAACAGTAGATATTACAAATCTAAATGACGGGCAAACTATCGCTGCTGGTTCTAATGTTTCTGTAGCTGTAAATTCTAATGACTCAGATGGTAGTATAATAAAGCACCAAATATTTGTTAATGATGTTTTAGTAGATACAGATGGCGCAAATTATACAGCACATACTATTGAAGGTATTAGTACCGGCAATTATTCTATAAGAGCCACAGTTACTGACAATTCAGGTGAAACAACTTCTGACACTGTTGTTATTACAGTAAATGATGATGATGAGCCAGGTACGAATCCGACACCTCCTACGTCAGGCTCAGATCCTGCCGTAAGTATTACCAATCTAACTAACGGTCAAAGTTTTACTGCTGGTTCTAATGTTTCCGTAAATTTAAATGCTTCTGATTCTGATGGTAGTATTGTTAAATATCAGATTTTCGTAAACGATGCATTAGTTGACACAGACGGTGCCAATTACACTCCACATGTTATTAGCAGTATAAGTAATGGTAATTATGAAATCAAAGCTACCGTTACAGATGATGACAACAATACAAATTCTGCAGTTGTAAATATTGTTGTAGGTTCTTCAACTACTCCTACTCCACCAATTTCTGGAAACCAGGCACCAACCGTTCAAATAACTTCACTTAGTGAAGGACAAGTCATAGCTGTAGGAGAAGAAGTTTTAGTTGGTGTTATTGCAAATGATAGTGATGGTAGCGTAATTAAATATCAGGTTTATATAGATGGAAATTTAGTAGATACGGATGGAGAAATTTACACCTCTCATCCTTTTCAAGAATCTACCTCAGGTAACTATCAAGTTGAAGTAGTTGTTACGGATAATGATGGTGCTACAGGTTCAGATGTTGTCAATGTTTCAGTAGGTTCTGGTTCTACTCCTACAACACCAATTACATCTTCCGTAACATTAAATTTAATAGATGCAATATCTAATGTAAATATTGGTACTTTATCAAATGGTACAACATTAAGCTCATCAAATACGCAAAGTGTAAATGTCAGAGCAAATGTGCCTTCTGAAGCGAAAAGTGTACTATTAGTACTTTCTGGAGCGCAAAGTGAAACTAGATATGAAAATGTAGCTCCATATGCTTTATTTGGAGATGTTGACGGTGATTACATTGCCGCAAATCTTTCTAACGGGTCATATACGTTAAAAGTTTCAGCATATTCAGGTACTAATGGTAGCGGATCTCTTGTTGCTACAGAAACAATAAACTTCAGTGTTGGTTCAATTACAGATAAATCTGCATTTGCTTTCCCTAACCCAGTTCAGGCAGATGGTAAAGTATCAGTACATTTACCTGAAGGAAATGGTGGTAATTACGAATACACTGTTTCTAACGCTATGGGAGTTCAACTAGAAAAGGGAACTTTCAAAGCTGGTGATTCAGAGACTGATGTAGATTTGGAATTATCCAATATAGGAAG
>NZ_JBDVOT010000228.1:0-13378 GCF_039968975.1 Maribacter sp.
CTTTATCTATTGAGATATTAATAGGTATTTCTCTTCCAAATAATTCTGAAAACAAGAAAAATTCTAAAATAGTAGGGTATTTTCTTTTCGATATGTTTAGTATTTCTTCCGTGGTCATTTGCTCCTTATTGTGCCTAACGGCTTAGCTATGAACAGTACGGGAGCAAACTAACGTTTGCTTTCCGCCACGCACATAGCGAAATCTTTTTGTTTTGTTTTTCTTTTTTATGTCAAAGCGAAATCCCAAAGATTTCGCGACCTAATAAAAATACGCAAATCTTAGCGTTTAAAACCTAAGCCCGTATTGTTTATAGGTTGTGTTAGCAATAGTTATTTCTTCGCAAACTCACTATTCAACTGCTTAGAAAATAATTGCTCAATTTCATTTTTACTCAATTCCCTTACGTAGTCAACATCATCATCGTCAATTCCACTACTGAAAATAAATCCATTCCCCTCAACTGTAAAACTTAATATGCTGTCTAAAGCAATTCTAGTGGTCTGTTTGTTTATGGAATCTACTTTTATTGACGTTATAATACGTGCTTTTTTTTCAAGAAGTTCAATACCATAATAGTCTTTTTCAAATAAGCCTAATTTGGGCAGATTAAGTTGAGTTCTCACAAACTGATATTCGTAATTTATAATTGTAGAATACTCTGACTTCATTGATATTTTTTCATAGTGCTTAGGTAGAGTAGTCGCTATAAAGGCGAAACAGTTTATTCCAATAATTATGGGTTTCAAGATTTTTCTTGATTTAATACTTTTCTGAGAATCCCAATTCCAATTCCAATTCCAATTCCAATAAATGTATGAGACAGGTAGTATTAACAAAGAAACTAAGTCTGTGTAATCTACCGTTCGGTCAATTCTAATTCCGTATAAGTGAGCAAAATCAAAAAACGGTTGCGAATATTCCGATTTCCAGAACATGAACAAAATTCCGCTAAAAATGTAGATAGACTTTATTCTTTTCGAAAAAAAACAACTTAGAAAATATGGAAAGGCAAATAGTCCAGCGAAATCTGATAGTTTGCCAGTAAGAAAATTATGATACTCGTATTTAAGGTACAGGTCATTAATCAACAGTAGAAAAACTGAGGTAAGAAATATAATGCGAAATAAGCTCTTTTCCTTAGTCACAATTTCTTTTTCATAATTATTGCTAACGTCTCGGCTATGATTAGTGCGGGGCGGAAATCCAGCGGATTTCCTGTCTCGCGCTAAGTAAAAGCTTTGGGTTTTGTTTTGTTTTTTTCTTGCATGAAGCAAAATCCCAAAGATTTTGCGACATTATAAACATACACAGACCTTGGCGTAAAGACTGAAGTCCGTATTAATTATAGCCATTGTTGTGTGCAGTTTTAATTTAATTGTAGATTCGATAATTCGAATTCAAAATCTCTAATGGAATTTTTATTTTCATATCGAATTTCAATTTTGTAGTCATCATTTAATTTTTTTCCAAAGTTACTTGATATCCAGATAGCTGATTTTGGTCCATTTAGTTTGGAATTAATCTCTACGCTGTAATACCCAGTTCTATTTTTATTATTCGAATCCTCTAAATGAATAGATACTACTTTAAAATGTGGCTGTTCTATATAAAAAATGATGAAATCAGATAATTTATTTAGTGAGTTGAAATCCTTATAATTATCAAAATGTTTACTCAAAGTTTCAATAAAAAGGTTTCTGTCCAACCTATTTTTTAATATTATTCCATCTAAATATTTGCGTAATTTCTTTTTTCGCTTATTTAGTTTATGAAGAATTAAACCGTTTATTGGTATAACTTTTATTTCATCTGAATTTTTGCTTAAAACGTTTGAATTAAATGTGTTTTTTGCATTCTCTATTACTACTATTGATTTATCATAAGTACTTGGATGAAAATATCTCAGAGTTCCGGTAACCTTCTCGAAATTATTTATTTGCTTTGAAATTGAGTCAAATACAATGGTATACTTGTTGTCAGAATTATCCTGATATTCATCAGAATAAAACGAATCTGAGATATACTCTTTTGATTTAATTATATATGCAAATGCATTTCCCAAAAGCTTTATCCTGTTAATGGTGTCTAATTTTACTCCATCTATTTTTATTTCTACAGCAACTGATTTGAATGTCGAATATGATTCATAGCTTACTTTATCTAGGGTCACTTTTTGACTCCAAACAGCAGTATTTATTGTTATTGTAATTAAAACTAATATTAATCTTTTCATTTCTCAAATTGCACACAACGGTTGGGCTAAGCGTAGTGCGGAGGCAAGGAAACTTTTCGTTTCCGTCTGCCGACGTAGCTTATGCTTATTGTTTTGCTTTTTCTTTTTTTGTTCCAAAGCTAAATCCATAAGATTTAGCGACATTATAAATATACACAGACCTTTCGGTTTTGCCCTAAAGTCCGCATTACGTTTAGGCTTTGTTACCACACGTATTTATTTTTCATTCCCATTAAACCACACCATACTTTGGTCAAAATATTTTTTCATTGATTTATCCAGAAATTGGCTATAATCCGTTTTTTCATTTCTCACATTGGATAACCAGGCCATTGTGTAAGCAATTATTTGCTCAGGTAAATATCCTTGACCACCTGATTGCCACCCTAATCCAGAAGCAGAAAATTGAAAACGGGAATTACCAATAAAAATCCCAAATCCATATGCGATTGCGGTTAAGTCAGTCAAATATTCGTCGTTTTCTTCGATTCTATTTTCTCCTAATAAGATTTGATGAGCCAGTTCGTGTGAGATTGTGGCAATTAGAGAAATTGGATTTCTAAGCTGTTGAGTTTCTATTGAAATTTTAGTTCCTTCATTACTTTGTTCAAAGGTTCCTGCTGCACTATTCCAAGAACCATTTATGTCGGCTGGTGAAGAAAGAACGGTTCCGTCTGTCATTTCAATCGGTGAATCTGAAAAAAAATCCAAATCGATTTTTACATCTCGAACGTTCATTAATTCCATTGTCCGTTCGAGTATAAATTCCGCATCTTTTTCAGTTCTGTCAAAGGTTCGTTCGTAGAAATCTTTTGTTGGTGTTACGGTTCGGATTTCCATAAAATGTTCTTCTCCAAACTCCGTTCGCAACCAGTTTAAGTCTTTATCAACCCAAACTTTGTCTTCATCGGTAATCGGTAATTTTCTCTTTTTATTCCAGAACATTAATGGTTTGTTAATATGTGTGGTAACGGTTGGGCTAAGCGTAGTGCGGAGGCAAGGAAACTTTTCGTTTCCGTCTGCGCGCGAAGCTAAAGCTTATTGTTTTGCTTTTTCTTTTTTTGTTTCAAAGCTAAATCCATAAGATTTAGCGACTTTATAAATATACACAGACCTTTCGGTTATGCTCTAAAGTCCGCATTACGTTTAGGCTGTGTTAGCCATAGTTTTTATTTCCGGAATATTACTTTGTGAATCCTTAACTCAATTTTTGTCCCACCGATTCCAGTCTTTTCCATAAAGTGCATTCCCATCGGTTTTCCAATATCCACTTTCTCTATTCTCGATAAGTAATAATCTGCGTCTCTTTCAGAAAATTTTGCTAGTGATTTTAATTTTAAATCTCGAACCATTTTGGCAAAATCTCTTCCATTAATTGGCTCGATTTCTTTAACGACTCCAATTTCAGTTGGCAATTCCGTTTCTGTTCCATTAAAGAAATGCATACTATTTCTAACTCGTTTTTTTGGTTTAAAACCATAAGGAGCAGGAATTAACAATTCTCCGTCTTTTGTGTAATTGTTATGTGAATATTCAGAATCGGAGAAAAGTGCTCTAGTGTAAATTTTATTCTCAGATTGCTGATAAAGTAATGAAGTTTTAAATGGATTTTTTGAATCTAATTCTTTGTTTTCTGGTTCAATTTCTAAATCGCAATCTTCAGGTAAATTGTATGTTACTTCGCAATCACAAAATCCGCCGTTCGATTCCAGAATGTCAATCAAGTCATCTTTGTCAATTCCATTGTTTTCAGCCCATTCAAATGTATTTCTCAATGAGTGGTCGCATCCATTCTTTTCAATCCGTTTCTCAATGAAAACGCACAATTCTGTCACTTGTTTTTCGGTAAGAATGGTCATTTATTAAATTATGGCTAACGTGTTTGTATATGGTTTGTTGCGTGGTTAAGCAACTAAGTTAACAAATAAAAACCGAATAGAAAATCCGCGAGGATTTTCGTAAGTAGGCGAGAACCAAGCAATAAATTATATACGGTGTTGTAAGCCGTTTTTTATTCAGATTATGATTTAAAATTTCTCCAAATTTCGTGTAATTCATAAACGTCTTTTTCTGTCATATATGTATCAAAAAGTCCACAGCTTGTAAAATAAGCCATACATTCTCCAAACTTCAAATATTGACTTTTAGGAATTGTTTTTTTTGATAAACACTTTTTTAAAATTCCTATTCGATTCTTTTCGTCTTCATCGATTATTTGGTCAATTTTTTTTATTTCAGATTCCGAATATTGGTCTTTAATAGACTTAATTATTTTCAATTCTCTCCAATATTTCCTTGCTCCAATTCCTTGCTCTACATTCCTAAATCTATTTTTACTCAAAGCGAATTTCAACGGTTCTTTTCGATTAATATCCAACTTTTGAATTAGAATTTCAGACCAAAATTTTTCGGTTTCCACGCTAATAGTTTCATTCCAATAAGTCAAGAGTTCATTTTCCAATGATTTTATTTGATAGGAACTGAATTTTCCTGCTTTCGTTTTGTCATTTAAGCAGTCCTTTGTGAATTTCGAAAGTTCAAGAAAATATGGTTTTGTTTTACTATCAATTTCAGTTGATTCACAAACGATTCTTTCGTGAATTTCAGCTGTTTTCAATATTTGTTCTATTTTCTCGGTTTTTGTCAATTCGTTCGGGTTTTTGTTAAATGGCTTACAACAATTGTATATGTGCACAATTGCACATATATCTACTTTGTGAATACTAATCTAATGGATTTTTTATTGTCTTAAAAGTATTAGTAGCTACATGGGTGTATATTTCTGTTGTCTTACTTGAACCATGACCTAATAATACCTGTATTTGTCTAAGGTCTACGTTAGATTCTAACAAATGTGTTGCAAAACTATGCCTTAGGGTATGTGGAGTTACATTTTGTGAGATTCCTGCTTTATGGGCGGCTCGTTTTACTATTTGTATTACACTTGCTGCACTATATTGGCTGCCTTTATGACCTTCAAACAAAAAGTCTTTAGGATGCCATTCTTTAAAATATAGCCGTAAATCTTGCAGAACTGTTTCGGATAATAGACTTAACCGGTCTTTATTGCCTTTGGCATTTTTTATAGAAACAAGCATTCGTTTACTATCTATATCCTTGACTCTAAGGTTTAAAAGTTCACTTCTACGTAAACCGGCACTGTAAAGTAAGGCTAAAATACATTTATGCTTTAAGTTTGTTGTATAGTTAAGCATGGCAATGACCTCCTCTTTTGAAATTACGGTAGGTAGCTTATGTTCCTTTCTTGGTCTTTCAATCTCGTAAAAACGGTTGGGCATGCCAAGAACGGTCTCATAATAGAATTTAATTGCATTTATGGTCTGATTTAAATAGGAGTTTGATACGTTTCTTCTAATTAACCTTTGTAGATATGACCTAACATCACTTTCGTTCAAGGTTGTAATATCTCTGTCTTTAAAATGATTAATGAACATTTCAAAGAAGTTGACATACGTTTTTACGGTGTTATTGGCGTATCTTTTAAGCTCTAGTTTTAACAGGTATTCCTCCGGACAAACTCTATAGTCTTCGGGTGTTTTTCTATCCCTGAACCACTGTACGTCTACTACATCATTATGTGTGTTGACAGGCCTGTTGCTTAAAAATTTATTATAGTTGATCCAAACAACTCCTTTAAAGGTGTTGAAAATAATACCAAGGTTTTTCTTTGTATTGTGGATATAGGCCATATGATATTTGCTACTCCACTTAGCTTCAGGAAGCCCTTTGATCAGGTTCTGTATTAACTTATCTTGAGTAAACTGTATGCCGATCATTTTTTGATCCTTGATCATTATATGGTGTAGGGTAATGGATTTTGGTGTGTTCATAATGTCAAGAGTAGTGAATAATAAGACAATTAGTCGAATATTATGCGTATATTATTCGCATAATATTCGACTAATTAGCGTTCATGAAAAAAACATGTCCAGAATGTGATAGTGAAGTAATTGGTAGGACCGATAAAATTTTCTGCTCCATAACATGTAAATCAATTCATCAATATGAAAAAAGGCAGAAAGAAAATACATTCTATTTCTCCGTAGATCAACACCTGAAAAAAAATAGAAAAATACTAAAGCGCTACAATAAATCTGGCTTTACCACTATAAGAAAGAGTATACTTTTAGAAGAAGGATTTAACCCAAATTATTTTACCCACTACTGGAAGAATCAAAAAAATGATGTTTACCTTTTTTGTTATGACTTTGGATATTTGAAAATTAACAAGAATGGGGTTGCAAAGTACTTAATTGTTCAATGGCAAGAGTATATGAATGCGTAGATTTTGGTTAAAGGACAACGAAAAAGAGCAAACATAATGTTGCCCTTTTTTAGTTTTTTATATTCTTAAATCTAACTTACTCAAAAGAAGTATCACCTTCATTAGGGTTGTACACATAATTGAATGTGTAGTATGGTGTTCCATCAGTAAAAGCATCTGGTTCTGCTGGTGCATCTTCATAATAGCTTATAAACTCTACTTTGGCGTAGTTCCCCGCTGTAGTTCTAAAAACAAAAACTTTACCAGGTATGGGGGTAATTAAATGTGTTGGGTCACCGGCATAATTGTACCAGCCGTTATCACTACCGGTAGCTATGGCAAATGTTGCATCAGCGTCTTGGTTAAAAGTTAGGTCTTCTGCAGTGGTTACACTTGCTAACGTGCCTGTAACTTCAGCTACTGCTGCGTTGCCATTTCTTTCTGGTTCATCTTCTGTACCGGTTACTGTGCCACCGTTCACGGCAATGGTAGTACCTCTAAAGGCAACGTCCCAATCGGTATCACTCGTAGTTACAGCACCTGTTTCAAAATCGAACTTTGTAAATTCTCCACCAACGGGTTGCCCTTGTCCACCTGTTTGTGGTGCAAATAAATTGCTTACGGTTTCGGTCTGTACGGGGTCTGTGGGCGTGCTGTCATCATCATTGCTGCAAGAGGCAAAAGCTAATGTTAAAAATGCTACTGCTAAAATGTTCTTTGTCATGGTAATTTTAATTAAAACCTGCATGTAGTCAGGTGGGTTAGAATTGATAATTTAATTTTACGTATCCTTGAATTCCCGGCATCGTCGGGATATTGTTGTCGGTATAGTCCAATAAGTTATTGGCGCCAACCTGTAATGTTATATCAGAATAAAAAGTTTTACTTACCGCTGCGTTTAGGGTAACAAAACCATCTATGAAGCTGGTATCGAAATTATCTATGAGTCCGTTGCCATTAGTGTCGTATTGGGCATATTTACTTCTGTATAGAATTCGCATGTTTATATTTGTACTGGCAGCTGGTATGTCATAGTACACTTTAAAATTGGCATTGTGGCGAGAACGATTGACCAGACCGAAATAATCGGCTTGTGATAGTGCTACAGACTGCCCGTTTGTTGCATCTCTTACAAATACTTGGTTATCTGCTACGTCTTGCTTTTTCTGTTTGTCAAAGGTATATAGCAGTTGATATCCGGCACTGAGATTTAGTTCATTGGTTAGTTTGTAGCTTGAATTTATTTCAAAGCCAGTGGTGTATATCTCATCAAAATTCATGTAACTGAATACATTTTGTCCGTTGGTCTTACTGGCAATAATGCGAGTGTCTATCAAATTTTTAAAATCATTTCTAAAAAAGTTGATTTCTGTAATGCCCTTACCATGTTTTAAATGGGCGCCCAAATTGTAACCAATAGAACTTTCTGCTTCTAATGGTTTGCTTAGATCTTTTTCAGATACCACTACGTTTAATATTTGCTCTTGTTCTTCAAGTTCCTGCAATTTATCTAAGGCTACATTATACCCTAATACGGTATAACCAACGGCGGAGTTGGTGAAGTCAAAGTATAGCTGTCTAAAATCTGGTGCTTTAAAACCGTAGCCTACAGATCCCTTTATTGATAGGTTATTATTTAACCGATAACGTAATGCCAATTTTGGGCTGAATTGGTTGTTGTATTCAGAGTGATTGTCAAAACGCGCCCCGGCGATAACATTTAGGTTTTCAATCGGGTTAAAGTCGTACTGCGCGTATAGATATTGTGAGGTAAAGTTTACCGTCTTGTCAAAGTAGGTTCTATCTAATTCATCTATTTGTAAACCTGCGCCAGCAGTTAACGTTCCATTTTTGTACCCAATATTATTATCATTTTTGAAGGTATAACTACCGCGTACTTCTGGGCGAAACAGTTTTTGGTTAAAATCGCTATCACTTAATACATCTGTAGAAATTGGGTCTGCCAATAGTTCCGTAGCAACATAATTGGTGTAGTACAGTTCATAGGCCATGGTAAGATTTGGGGTCCATTTATGGTCTAGTCTGGCATGAGCGTTCCATTCACGTTCTTTAGTATCGCCTTCATAGTTTATGGTGTCTAAGGTAAACCCCGCGTCTTGTACTTGATCATAAAATCGTGCAGAGGTAAAAAGGGTTAGTTTGTCATTAAAGTCATAGTAGATTCTACCATTTAGAGTGTAGTTGGTATAAGGGTTAACCGTTTGTCCATCAACATCTTCATTTAGGTCATATCCTTCGGATGAAAATCGGTTTGCAAAGAATCCGTAACGAAACTTTTCAAATCCTTGCTTCAAATCTAAATTGACGTCCTGTTGTGTAAAACTTCCTATTCTATAGGATGCATTACCATTAAGTTCTTCGGTCTTCGGTTTTTCGGTAATGATATTTATCACTCCGCCTAAAGCTTCAGAACCATATAAACTGCTAGACGGACCTTTAACTACTTCAATCTGTTTAATATTCCCAACGGTAAGGCGGCTTAAATCAAAGTTTCCGGCACTTCTGCCAACTAAAGGAACGCCATCAATAAGTATAAGTATATAGTCTGATGCAATACCTTGTATTTGTACCCCCTGAAATCCGCTTTCATCCGTAACGGTAACAATACCGGTCTGCTCGTTCAATATTTCATTAAGACGTACCGTACCAGATTTTATAATCTGCTTTTTGCCTACTAATGTAACGGGTAACGGTAAAGATGACAATTGCCTTTTTGTTCTGGTAGCCGTAACTATAACTTCATCTAACTGTTGAGATAGTATAGAGTCTTTAGAACTATTCATCACATTTTGTGCAAAACTTAATTGGCAGATGATCAAGATTAAATATGTAAGATATTTTTGCGACATTAATTTATTTAGAATAATTCTTAATAGTGGCGCAAATATATAAACAATTCTTATTTAGAATAAATAAAAATAGTTATTTTTGACAGCGAACTTAAAATCTATAAATTTTTATATAATGAGAACACCGATCACTATAGCTATGGTATT
Source organism: Maribacter sp. (assembly GCF_039968975.1). Lineage (GTDB taxonomy): Bacteria > Bacteroidota > Bacteroidia > Flavobacteriales > Flavobacteriaceae > Maribacter. The sequence goes on from NZ_JBDVOT010000228.1 coordinate 9,537, forward strand.
GCTGATTTCCATAAGTGCTTTTTCTCAAAAGGACAAAAAACTAAAAGATCAAGAAGCTATAAAAAGCATGTGTGGTTGCTTTGAAGTAACCTTCAATTTTGCTGAGACTTTTAACTACAGCACAGATTCTTTATACAAACCGTCTAAAACCAAAGTGGATAAGGGTTTAGAATGGGCAGAGCTGATTGTAAATGAAGATGATAAAATTTCTATACAGCACTTATTGCAAGTAGGTAACCCTGCTGCTCCGCATATAGTAAAGCATTGGAGGCAAGATTGGTTGTTTGAAAATACGGACCTATATGGTTACAATGCCAATAACACGTGGGCATATTCAAGCTTACCTGCGGATCAGGTAAAAGGGCAGTGGACGCAAAAAGTGTATCAGGTAGATGATAGCCCTAGGTATGAAGGTTCTTCTGCTTGGGTTCATGTAGATGGTAAAAGTTATTGGGAGAATACTGCAGATGCACCTTTGCCAAGACGTGAGTACACTACAAGAAGCGATTATAATTTGACCGTTCGTGGTAACCGTCATGAAGTAACGGATTATGGTTGGTTGCACGATCAAGATAATGCCAAGGTAATTCGTGAAGATGGTAAAAAGGATGTTATCATAGCTAAAGAAAAAGGGTATAATACGTATGTAAAGGTTGATGATAGCAGATGTGCCGCAGCTGCAGCCTGGTGGAAATCTAATACTGATAAATGGGCTTTGGTACGCACAAAGTGGGACGATGTTTATGGTAGAAACCAAAATCTTTCTTTAGAAGAAAAAGTGGATAATAAAGTATTGTATAAATATCTTTTTGATGAAGAATATGATCAAAAAGTAGAAATAGAAGAAGTAATTGAATCATTTGTAAAAAAATAAGAACATGAAAATTGTAAAACAAATAGCCTTGACCGCTCTGTTGTTCGTGAGTTTCTCTAGTATAGCACAGCAAAAGAACGAATTATTAGACCGTAAATTCTGGAAGACCAATCCAGATTTGGCGACCGTAAAACAGAAAATAGCAGAGGGTAACGACCCTGTAGTAATGGATAGTAATTCTTTTGATGCTACTACCTTGGCAATTACCAGTAAGGCAGATGTAGAGATAGTTAAATATTTACTGTCTCTTGATGGTAACAGTGTTGACAAGAAAACGCATGATAGCCGTATTTATCTACACTGGGCTAGTTATGCAGGTGATGCCGAATTGGTAAAATATTTATTGGATAATGGTGCCTCTGTTACCGCTTTAGATAGTCACCGTTACACTCCGCTTACCTTTGGAGCAAATGCGGGACTTACAAATCCTGAAATTTACAAAGCTTTTGAAGCTAAAGGTGTCAATTTGGTTGAAGAGAAAAATGAACATGGTGCCAATGTTTTATTACTTGCGGCACCATCACTTAAAAGTGAGGATGATTTAAACTTCTTTTTGGAAAATGGCTTGGCTTTAGATAGTAAAGATGAAGATGGTAACGGCATTTTTAATTACGCTTCTAAAAAAGGAAATATAGATTTTCTAAAATTATTGGTTGAAAAAGGGGTAGACTACAAATCGTTGAACAATAACGGTGGTAATGCATTTATGTTTGCTGCACAAGGTGGGCGTGGATTTAGTAATGGACTTCCAGTGTATAACTACTTAAAAAGTTTAGGTTTGGAACCTAATATTGTTGAAACTAGCGGAAGTACACCTTTACACCGTTTGGCTTCTGGTAGTAAAGATGAAGCAATTTTAAACTTGTTCTTGGATGCTGGTGCAGATGTAAACCAAGCGGATGAAAAGGGTAATACTCCGTTTTTAAATGCGACTTCAAGAAATGAATTAAAGATTGTCCAATTATTGGCTAATGATGTTAAAGACATCAATGTTTCCAATAAAAGTGGTGAAACTGCACTAATGCTTGCCGCTCATGGTAACAAAGCAGCTGTTGTTGGGTTTTTAATTGAAAAAGGAGCAGATATCAATGCTAAAGATGCAGAAGGTAATACTGCTGCGTACTTCTTGGTAGATTCTTATAACAAGAGAAATGCAAAAGCTTTTGATGCTAAATTGGCATTATTAAAAGCGAAAGGTTTAGAGTTTAATTCTGTGCAAGGCGATGGTAATACATTATACCATGTTGCAGCTAAAAAGAATAATCTTCAGTTAGTGAAAAAGTTAGCCGATTTTGATATCGATGTTAATGCTAAGAATGATGAAGGTATGACTGCTTTGCATATTGCTGCTATGAAGGCGGAAAATGATAAGTTGCTTAAATTCTTGATTGCTAAAGGTGCCGATGCAAATAGTAAGACCGATTTTGAAGAAACGGTGTACGATTTGGCAAGTGAAAACGAAATGTTGCAGAAAGAGAATACTTCATTAAATTTTTTAAAACAATAAGAAAATCAAACCGATTATAGAGATGAAAAAATTTTTAAAGTTTATTCCGGCCGTTCTATTAGTTGGGTTGTTATTATCGGCATTTACTACAGTAGAGAAAACTGCCGTAAAGTGTTTAATTCAGTTAACGAACTATTCTGGCGAAGGTGCTTATTTAATAGTATCTATTGTTGATGCTGATAATGAATATGTAGAGACGTTATATGTTCAAGGAAAGGATAGTGAATGGTACAGTGAAATTACAGAGTGGTGGAAATTCTACGGAAAGCATCGCCCTAATATTGATGCTATTTCTGGGGAGACCATTAGTGGAGGAGAGCGTGCATTAAATGTTTTGCAAATTCCTACGGATAAAATAGATCAAGGGTATCAGTTACGTTTTGAGACTTCTGTTGAAGATAAAGGCTATTATGCAGATGATATTCAATTTCCCTTAACAACTGAAAATTTAAAAACAAAGGTAGAGGGTAAGGGATTTATCCGCTACGTGCGTATGCTTCCTCAATAAGTATTATAAATTGTCTTTGCGAGGAGCTGTTCGAAACATAGTAGTCTTTTATATTTTGATTGCTAATCTGGTTTGTTCGCAATGATATTTTAAATAAATAGATATTTTACAATCACAGTTAAATTTCCAGAATATCTGCTCATTGATGTTCTGGATTTTTTAAAGTTATAGACGGTTACAAAACAGCTCGATAATCGAGATTTAAATGTTCTGACGCTTGCGTCAAATTATTAATTATGTTTTTAATTCAATGTCTCTGGGGCTTGTCCCGAGGTTATTTATTTTACATAGTATGACAATTTCTATTTGGCGTTATAGTCATCTTACGCTTGCTTTAGTTTCATCGCTTTTTTTAGTTGTTGCTTCTATAACAGGAATTATTCTTGCTGTAGAACCAATTTCTCATCAGGCAAAGGGCTATGCTGTTGAAAGTCTTGAAAATGTACCTTTGTCTACTACTATAGCAGCATTAAAGAATTCTTATGATGAAGTGCTTGGTTTGGAAGTGGAATCATCTGGCTTTGTAAAAGCTTCGGTGCTGACCATGGAGATGGAAACCTTAGATGTTTACATTAATCCGAAAACGGGTAAGCAGTTGGGTGTGGTTAAAGAACGACCTGCTTTGTATTCTTTTGCAACCAACATACATCGCTCTTTATTTCTTAAAAGTGTAGGTCGGTTTTTTGTTGGTCTAATTTCTTTACTCTTATTGATAATTGCTATTACTGGAATGGTGTTATTGGCAAAACGCCAAGGCGGATTTTTAAAACTATTTTCTAAAGTCCAAAAAGATTACTTTGAATTGCGCTACCATGTGGTGCTCAGTAGATGGTTCTTTATTCCCGTCGTGATACTTGCATCTACGGGCGTCTATTTATCCGCAGAAAAATTTGATGTATTGCCTAATGCTGTAGTTGAACAGTCTGAAGTAACTGTCGATAATGCAGCCAAGC
>NZ_JBDVOT010000229.1:0-2867 GCF_039968975.1 Maribacter sp.
CAGCAACAATTAACGTAACTCCAGCTGGTAATACTAGTAGAAATGTAATAGTAGATTATACCGTAACAGTAACAGATAGTAATGGTTGTACAGATTCTGATGAGGTTAGGGTTACAGTTGAACCAACACCAACGATAACTATAACAAGTTCAGCAAGTTGTAATTTTGCTTTATTTCAGCCAACAACTTATACTTTTGAAGTTACAGTAAGTGGAGGTACGGTTACGGCTACAGATGGTACCGTAACTAATATTTCTGGTAATGTTTGGGAAATTGCAGATGTGCCAGATGGTACAGATGTTATCGTTACAGTAACCCAAGGTAGTTGTAGTAGAGATTTACCGGTTACGGCACCAAATTGTGTATGTCCAGTTGTAGATCCTGCAACAAGTGATGGAAATCAAGAATATTGTCAGGGAGAAACAATTCCTGAAATTTCAGCTAGTACTAGCGGAGGAACAGAAACAATAGACTGGTATGATGCTTCTACTGGAGGTAATTTATTACAAAGTGAAAGCTTAACTTACCAGCCTACAGCAGAAGGCACCTATTATGCAGAAGCTAAAAACACCTCTACAGGTTGTGTAAGTAGTTCAAGAACAGCCGTAACGGTAACAGAAAATACACCGCCACTTGCTAATGCGGGAGCAAATAAAACAATATGTGAAGGTGAATCTGCAACATTAACGGCATCTGCTTCTGGTGGTAGTAGAACAGGTTATACGTATTTGTGGAGTACAGGAGAGACAACACCTTCTATTACAGTAACTCCGGCTGGTGACCCTAATATTAATACTACGGTAACTTATACGGTAACAGTAACAGATTCTAAAGGATGTAGTGATGAAGATACAGTTAATGTAATAATTTATTCAGCTCCAACCGCTACTATTACTACTGTTGATACGACCTGCGGGTTAGACAATGGTACAATTACTTTTAGTTTTCCTAATCATCCTAATAGATCAGGAATACAATTTAGTATAGACGACCAAGTTACGTATACCTCTACGGTAGCAGATTCTAGTGGAAGCTACACGTTTTCAGACCTTCCATCAGGTACATATGCATTGTGGGCAAGATGGGGAAATAGTAATTGCCCAGTAGATTTAGGGGAATATCAAATTAATACACTACCAGTGGTTACTTATACATCGCAACCGGTTAATCAAACTGTTTTTGCAGGAGACAATGCCATGTTCTCATCTAGTGTTACAAATGCAGACACATACCAATGGCAAGTTAGTGCTGATGGCGTTAACTATACAGATATTGTTGATAATTCTGAATATTCAGGAGCTCAAACTGATACTTTAACAGTGATAAATGTGAGTAAACTAAATGAAGGGAATTCATATCGTTTATTGGCTTCAGATTCAACTACTTCTTGTGATCCAACTGCTTCAGATGTAGCATTATTAATCGTTAATGTTAGAACGGTGATTACCAATAAGCGAATTACATACCGTATTAAACCTAATTAAAAACATTTTTTTAGGAGATATTACAGTAATAAATAAGACTGCTTAGGTCATTGATTTTAGATAAAAAGTTTAATGATATATTAGAAATATAGACTTCTAAAAGTTTTCGTTTGACACTATTTGATTTGTAGTTTTTTTAAAATAATAAAAAATCTATTAGTTTTTAATAGTAATGGAAACTACCCCATTAACAGTACATCTTCGACGAACAACCATCCGATTTTATAATTAAAACGCAACCCTATACCTCATCTTTATGAGCCTATATAGCGTAATTTTTGAGTTACACAACATTTATTTTAAGGTGCAAGACTTATAATCAATATTTGTGTATTGTGATTACCATAGATCCGTATTGTGAATAAACAAAATGATCTATTTGTAAGAAGCATTTTGAAAAACCTATATGACCAACGAAATTTTGAAGGTGGAATTGAATATTAAAAGTATGAAGAGTCAAACTACTACAACCCTAGGTAAAACCATTAAAGGCTTAATGGTTTTATTTGCTTTACTGTTGTCAGGCATTTCTATAGCACAAACTACTGTTACGTTAGAGGACCAATGTAATTGTGAAGTTTTGCAAGGAACAGATGTCTCCGCGCCAGGGGCAGTAACTCCAGCAGGAGCAGATTTAGGGGATCTATATGTTAATACAGATACCGGAACAATTTATTACTGGAACGGAACCACTTGGGAACTGACAACTACGGATGATCAGCAATTACAAAATTTCACTTTTGATGCTACTAATAATATCTTATCCCTTGAAATTGAAAATGGTAATATAGTAACCGCAGATTTGGGCTCTTTGGATAAAACAGCTTCAGAAATTGAGTACGACAATACAACATCATTATTAACTGCAACAAATGTTCAAGATGCCATTGATGAAATCAATGCCTCTGCAGGAACGGTTGCCTTGGTTGATAATTTAGACGGAACATATACTTTTACGAATGCGGCAGGTGTAGATACAACAATCAGTGATACTTCAATATCTACGATGTCACCAGCTGTAGATGGAGTATATACCTATACGGATGAAACAGGAGCGGTACAAACAATCGACACGAACGCAAACGCAAATCCTTACGACAATACAACCTCATTGTTAACAGCAACAAATGTTCAAGATGCGATCGATGAGATCAATGCATCTGCAGGAACGGTTGCTTTGGTAGATAATTTAGATGGAACATATACTTTTACGAATGCTGCAGGTGTAGATACAACGATCAGCGATACATCTATATCTACGATGTTAGATAACGGAGACGGGACTTATACGTATACTGATGAAGCAGGAGTTGTTAGTACAATTAATACTAATGGTATAGTTGTTAGCAACCTCATTACAGGTAGCCGTATTGCAACCTTAAC
>NZ_JBDVOT010000230.1:0-19065 GCF_039968975.1 Maribacter sp.
TATAACATGGTTATTGGTTACAATATATCCGTCAGAAGATATAATCACACCAGATCCAGTTCCTACTTGTGGTGCTGCACTTCTGCCTGTGCCATAAAATACATCGAATATGGTCGTAGGTGACTTGCTAATTGTAATGTTTTTTACGTGTACTACGGCATTTACCGTGTTTTCGGCAGCTATAGTAAAATCAACTTCATTGATACCGGCACCTCTGGCAGAGGTTGGGGTGTAACTTGCATTAATAACACCACCGTTATTTTCTTGGCTAATAATGGTGAAATTTTCCTTTTCGAAAAATAGTTTGTAAGCACCCAGCGTAATTGCACCAGCAAATACAGATACAAACAAGAGACTTGCTATTCTTTTCATATTCATTAAAGATTTAACGTATTCTGAACAAAATTACTCGTTTTTATGTTATTTGATAAGCGTTTAACTAGTTTTTAACTACCAAGCAGAACGTAATTATATACTATCTTTGGGACTTTATTATAGCATGGAAAATACGTTTTATAAATATCAGGGTACAGGTAACGATTTTGTGATGATAGACAATCGCAATGAACAATTTGCCAAGGGCGATACAGAATTAATAGCCAAGATTTGTCATAGAAGATTTGGGGTTGGTGCTGACGGACTTATTTTATTAGAAAATGACGATAATACTGATTTTAGAATGGTCTATTATAATGCCGATGGAAATGAAGGAAGTATGTGCGGTAATGGGGGTAGGTGTATTGTAGCTTTTGCCCATTTTTTAGATATCATTAAAAAGGATACGGTTTTTATAGCGGTAGATGGTCTTCATGAGGCTACTATCATAGGTGATGTCGTTAGTCTTAAGATGACGGACGTAAGCGAAATTAAAGAGAAGTCAAATGCCCTTTTTATGAATACGGGTTCACCGCACCATGTACAATTGGTAGAAGGGTTGAAGTCGTTTAATGTTGTAAAAGAAGGTGCGCGTATGCGATATGGTATTTATGGCGAAAAAGGTAGTAATATCAATTTTGTGGAAGCTACGACCAATGGCGCTTTTGATATTAGAACCTATGAACGTGGCGTAGAAGATGAGACACTTTCATGTGGTACAGGGGTAACCGCGGTTGCACTTAGTATGTATCATTTGGGTAATACAAAAGATAAAACTATTGCAATTAATGCATTAGGGGGCGATTTAGAAGTTACTTTTGAAGAAGAGCAGGGCATTTATAGTAATATCTTTCTTAAGGGTGAGGCAAAACAAGTGTTTAAAGGAGAGTTAACGTGGTAACATTAAAAGGAGAACAAATATATTTAAGAGCCTTAGAGCAAAGAGACCTTGATTTTTTGTACGAACTCGAGAATAATACCAAGGTATGGGAAGTAAGCGGTACGGTTACACCTTATTCTAAAGATGTGTTGCAATTGTATTTAGATAGTGCTCACAGAGATATTTATGATGTTAAACAATTAAGGTTGGTGATATGTACAAATGAACAGAACACAGTTGGTTTAATTGATGTTTTTGATTTTGAACCAAATCATAATCGGGCAGGTATTGGTATTGTTGTGTTAGATGAAGCGCAAAGAAATAAAGGAATAGGGGCAGAGGCAATAAAACTTTTATGTAATTACTTGTTCGAGGTGTTAGGTTTAAGGCAGGTTTACGCTAATATTTTAGAAGAAAATGCTCCTAGCTTGCATTTGTTTAAAAAGTTAGGATTTCAAGAAATAGGAATAAAGAAAGATTGGGTAAGATTCAAGGGTACCTACAAGAATGAAGTATTATTGCAAAAAATAATTAATTAATGAACATCAAGCGTGTTTTATTGGGTGTAATGCTCGTAGGTTTAATTGGCGGTGGAATTTTTGCTTGCACTGTTTACGGAACAATTTTTACTCCAAATACTAGTTTCGACAATGAGGAAGCTATAGTGTTTATACCTTCTGATGCTACAATTGATGATGTAAAAGAACAACTTTCTCCAGTTTTAGAAGACTTTGATTCATTTGTTTCGGCTGCTGAAAGAAAAGGATATTTGGATAATATTAAGGCAGGAAGATATAGAATAGGTAAGGGAATGAACAATAATGAAATTGTAAATTCTTTGCGTAGTGGAAATTTACCTGTCAAAGTATCTTTCAACAATCAAGAAAATATTAATGATTTAGCGGGAAGGATTGCTAGTCAAATAGAGGCTGATAGTATTTCATTGGTTGCCGCATTTAATGATAAAGAATTTTTAAAGGCAAACGGATTTGATGAAGCTAATAAGATTTCTTTATATATTCCTAATAGCTATGAGTTCTTTTGGAATACATCTGCGGAGTCGTTTAGAGCTAGAATGCTAAAAGAATACAATCGTTTTTGGACAGCTACCCGTAAAGAAAAGGCGAGTGCTCTTGGTTTAGAGCCTAATGAGGTAATTGCGTTGGCGTCTATAGTTCATAAGGAGACCGCAAAGGTTGATGAGCGACCTACCGTTGCCGGTGTGTATTTGAATAGATTAAGAAAGCGCATGTTATTACAGGCTGATCCTACTGTAATTTATGCCATAAAGAAAGAGACCGGTAATTTCGATACTATAATTAAAAGAGTTCTATATAGAGATTTAGAAATGGACTCACCATATAATACCTATAAATATGCTGGTTTACCGCCGGGACCAATCGCAATGCCCGATATTACCGCAATAGATGCAGTTTTAAACCCTAAAAAGCATAATTATTACTATTTTGTTGCGAATGTAGAAAAGTTCGGTTACCATATGTTTGCAGAGAACTTAACGCAACACAACCGAAATAAAGCGCAGTACATCCGATGGATTAACGCTCAGAAAATCAATAGGTAAGCTTTCATCCGGATTTTAGAACTTCTTAACTAAATCTGTATTCTTTTAACAGAACCTTCTTAAAGTCTCACAAAATCAGGTCTACCTTTGCGGCAGAAATTTAAGCAAGCAAATAGTAGTCGCCGTAAGTCTTAAGAAATATATGATATGAGAAGATGGATATTAGCAAGTTGTCCTCTGATTGTGATTTTTGTTTTATCTGGATATGGGTTTAAGTCATTTAGTGTCGAAGTACCTAGGCAGTTGAAAGTAAAGAAACCAATTTTGGTTTCTTATCCTCAAGAAGAGGCTTTATTGGTAAATTATCAAATCGCTCCTCCCTTTCTTGGTAGTCAATTCATTGGTTTTAAAGAGGCATTAGCTTTCAAGGAATCTCAAGGTAATTATTTTGTAACTAATACTTATGGTTATATGGGTAAGTATCAATTTGGAATTGGTACGCTTGAATTGGTTGGTGTTTATGACGGTAATCAGTTTTTAAATAACCCAGTATTACAAGAAAAAGTATTTCAGGTAAATACATCTCGAAATAAGTGGATTCTTAGAAAAGATATTAAGCGTTATGTTGGTGTGCGAATGAATGGTATACTGATAACCGAATCTGGTATTCTGGCAGCTGCACATTTAGCAGGGCCTGGTAACGTAAAATTGTATCTAAGATCTCATGGCCGTATGGAGTTATCAGATGGTTATGGTACTAGTATTTCTAATTACATGAAAAAATTTGCAGGTTATGATGTTTCTATGGTAGAAGCAAAACGTAATCCTAGGATATAAAAGTTTTATCAAATATGAAAATGGGAAACCTTGGCATTTGTTTGTCAAGGTTTTTTTATGCCTGAATAATAAATATGGCAGGTCTTTTGTGTAGGTCTACATTCTCTCTTTTCCAATTTATGGCTGTCTTTGTTTTAATGTATTCCGTTGGTAAAGTAATATCTGCAGCCACGCAAATTCTTGTACTAGGGGCTAGCGTTTTAATAAGCTCTTCTAGCATTTTGTTATTACGGTAGGGAGTTTCGATAAATACCTGAGATTGGTTCTCTTCTTTTGATCTTCGCTCTAAATTCTTGATATATTTTTTACGATCAGAACTATCAATGGGTAAATAGCCGTTAAATGCAAAATTTTGCCCGTTCATGCCACTTGCCATTAATGCTAATAGAATAGAGGAGGGGCCGACCAGAGGTATAACTTGAATATTTTTATCGTGTGCAATTTTAACTACCGCAGCGCCTGGATCGGCAATACCTGGGCAGCCAGCTTCTGAAAGTATTCCTACGTCAAAACCTTCTATACACGGATTTAAAAAACTAGGAATCTCGGCAGCTTCGGTAAATTTGTTTAAAACAAAAAGTTTTAAGCTGGGTTGTGATTTTCTAGGGCTAATTTTCTTAATAAAACGACGGGCGGTTTTTTCATTTTCAACAACGTAATAGTCTAACTTTTCAATAGTCTGTTTAATTGAAATGGGTAAAACCTCTAAAGGTGGCATATCGCCTAATGTGGTAGGAATTAAATATACGTTACCTATTTTTCCGTTTTGTGTACTCATCTATTATTTTTCTAATCTAGCAGCTATAACATCACAAGCTTGGTCAATCATTTGGTATACATTTTCAAATCCTTCGTCAGCATCATGATAAGGGTCTGGAACTTCTTGGTCAAATGTGTTAATTTCATTTAATAGTAACTTCACTTTGTCCGCATCTTCCTTATTTCTAGCCAAGTTTATAATGTTGCTATAGTTGCTCTTATCCATGGCATAAATCAAATCAAAAGCATCAAAATCTGAAACACTGAATTTTCTGCACACTTGTGAACTGACGTCTAAGCCATGCTCCTTAGCTACTTTTATAGATCTTGGGTCGGGTGCATTACCTATATGGTAGCCTCCAGTACCTGCCGAATCAACATAAACTTGATTAGCGTCAACTTTGCTTTTTAAAATACCTTCTGCCAACGGGGACCTACATATGTTACCTAGGCAAACCATCAACACTTTCATGCAAAGTAAGTTTTAAGAAAATTTCTTAGTTAGATCATCGATGTATTTACGAAACTGTTTATCGGTTTCTGCTAAATTGTCTACAGTCTTACATGCGTGTAAAACGGTTGCGTGATCGCGCTTTCCAATTTGTGAGCCAATACTTGCTAATGAAGCTTTCGTAAACTTCTTGGCAAAGAACATTGCTAATTGTCTTGCTTGTACAATGTGCCTTTTTCTTGTTTTGGATTGTAAAGTGGCAACATCCATTTCAAAGTAATCAGAAACTACTTTTTGTATGTAGTCAATAGAAACTTCGCGCTTGGTATTCTTTACGAATTTTTCTACAACTTGTTGAGCAAGTTCAATAGTAACTTCTCTTTTGTTTAGAGTAGACTGTGCAATCAAAGAAATGATTGCGCCTTCTAATTCTCTAATATTGGTTTTAATATGTTTAGCAACATATTCTATAATGTCTTCAGGTATTTCTACACCATCTCTATATAGCTTGTTCTTTAAGATAGAGATTCTTGTCTCATAATCCGGACTCTGTAATTCAGCAGATAATCCCCATTTAAAACGAGAAAGCAAACGTTGCTCAATATCCTGCATATCTACAGGAGCTTTATCAGACGTAAGAATCACTTGTTTTCCGTTTTGATGTAAATGGTTGAAAATATGGAAAAATACATCTTGTGTACCAGATTTACCTGATAAGAATTGTACGTCATCAATAATCAATACATCTATTAACTGGTAGAAATGGATAAAGTCATTTCTGGTATTTTTCTTAACAGATTCAATATACTGTTGTGTAAATTTCTCTGCAGATATATAAAGAACAGTACGTTCAGGGTATTTGTCTTTAATTTCCACGCCAATAGCGTGTGCCAAGTGTGTTTTGCCAAGACCAACACCACCGAATACCAATAACGGATTAAATGATGTGCCACCTGGTTTATTTGCTACTGCCATACCGGCAGATCTTGCCAAACGGTTAGAATCACCTTCTAAGAAGTTGTCAAAGTTATAATTAGGATTTAACTGTGATTCAATTTTTATATTTCTAATACCTGGTATTACGAACGGATTACGTAATTCTGGATTTTTAGATTTAATTGGCACATCCATTTCTTGAGCAGCCATAGCACCTCTGTTAGAACTAGGAATCTTTTCTGTAAAAGGTTCTTTGTTGCCATAGGTGTTTTCCATTCTAATAATATAGACCAACTTTGCAGATTCACCTAACTCTTTAGTTAGAGCGACTTTTAAAAGTTTAACATAATGTTCTTCTAGCCATTCGTAAAAGAATTTACTGGGCACTTGAATACTTAATGCGTTTTCTGAAAGTTTAATAGGTTTAATGGGCTCAAACCATGTTTTGAATGCCTGCGGTTGGATATTATCCTTAATAAACACCAAACAGTTTTTCCATACGGAATTTGCAGTAACACTCATAATAAAATATACTCTTTTAATGGTTAGTGTTGAGCTATAGGTGATTATAAAAAATCAATATAGGTTCTCGTTCAACTTGGGCAAATATGTGAACAAATTATTGAAAAAAAAAATCGATTGTCATTGAATTTGACCTTTTTTTTTCTCATGTTCGCCTACTCAAAAGGGGAGCTTTTAAATATATACTTTTTACTTGAAATAAATGCGAACAAATCAAATTTCTTTTCGAATTAGATACTCAGAAACAGACCAGATGGGGGTTGTGTATCATGGCAACTATGCTCAATATTTAGAATTGGCAAGAGTTGAATGGTTAAGGGCGTTGGGTATTTCCTACAAAAGCATGGAGGAAGGTGGAATAATGCTTCCGGTAATTAGTTTGTCTATAAAATATTTGAAGTCAGCTTTGTATGATGACTTAATAACAGTTAAAGTTATTTTGAACAAGAAACCAGCTGTTAGAATTGAATTTGACTATGAAATTACAAATGAAGCAGGAGAATTACTGGCTACTGCAAATACGGTTCTGGTTTTTATGGATATGGAGCGCAAAAGACCCACTAGATGTCCACAACTACTTTTAGATAAATTGGGATATTAAAATCTATTCAATTTCTTTTATTTCTAGTTTATGATGTGCTTTTAAAAGCAGCATAGTTTTTTTGAAATCACTTTTATTGATAGCAAGTATCATTTTGCATTTAAGATGTAAATCTTGAGATACAATATGCAATTGATGTTTTTTTACCAGACGCATTACAATATCCATTTCTGAATATTCAAAAGTTACCGATAATTGCTTTTGTAAGACCTTGGTTATAATAGTGGCATTTTCTAAAGCTAACTTGGCTGCTTCTTTGTATGCACTTATGAGTCCGCCAACGCCTAGTTTTGTTCCTCCAAAAATTCGGACTACGGCAACTAAGGTGTTGGTCACATCAAAAGATTGTAATTGACCGTAAATAGGCATACCGGCAGAATTATTTGGCTCGCCGTCGTCATTAGCACGATATGATTTTGTCTCTATTCCCATTTGCCAAGCATAACAAACATGATTGGCAGTTGGGTATTCTTTTCTTAATGCTTCTATATGTTCTTTGATGGTATCTTCATCGGAAACCGGAAAGCAATAGCCGTAAAACTTACTCTTTCGCTCTTTGAACAAAATAGGTTCAGATGGTTTAGAGATAGTTTTGTAGGTGTCCATTAGATAATTGAATTTATAGAAAAGTCATTATTTGCTGACCAAATGCAACGAGAATAATGCTAAATATAGCTAATCCTATTCCAAACCAGTTTTTGGTCGTTAGCTGTTCTTTAAATAGTAAAATACCCAGTAAAGTTGAGAACATTACAATAGCAACATTGTTTATGGTAAAAACCGATGCACTGTTCCAGGTAGGGTGTTGCAGTGCTTTTAGTAAAAAGAAGATGGAAAAATAATTGGGTATACCCAAACAAATACCGCCAAGTATATTTTTAAAATTAATTTTTAGTCGTTGCTGGGTAGATTTGAATCCGATGAAAAATAAACCGAATATACCTGCCGCAGCGAAAACTGTAGCTGAAAATAGTGCATATTCCTCTTCAGGCATATGCGCATCTTGAAAATACTTTATACTGGTATCAATAGTTCCAGAGCCAAGAAAGACTAAAACCGGTAAGGCAAAAGCCCATTTCTCTGCTTTTATTTTTTTCTCTTTTAATGAAGTAAAATAAACAGCTAATAAGGCTAAAATAATTCCAATAATTTCTATTACTCCAAGTGATTCTTTGTAGAAGAATACTCCGAATAGTACCGGAATGGTTAGAGACATTTTTGTAGCAACCGATGCGACAGATACTCCTAGTTTCTGAGAGGTCGCCGCCATTAGGTTAAATATTAGTATGAAAAGAAGACCTAATGCTATGCTCCCCCAAAACCAACTTTTCTGTGGTATTGCTGCAAAATCTATAGGCTTATTGTAATAGATGAGCCCTACCGTACAGGCAACAAAATAGTTAGTAATTATCGCATAAATTGTCTGAACCTGATATTTGGCATACAATTTAAAAATGACAAAAATTAAGCTTGAAAATAGTATGCTAAGCGCTAAATACAACATTTAAAGATGGCTTATGGTTTCAAGTACATCTTGTTTTCCAACTTGCAGATTCCAGCATTTAATACCCAGTTTAGAGGCGCTATCTGTATTTTCTTTTGTGTCATCGATAAAAAAAGTTTCTGCTGCAATCAAGCTGTTATCGGCAAGAACCTTTTCATAGATGTTTGCATTAGGTTTACGCATTTTCATTTGTTGAGATAGGTAGAACACCTCAAAGCAGTTTTTAAACCGGTTAAAACGTTCTAACCCCATAGACTCTTTTACTTTATCAATATGTAGGTCGTTGGTATTGCTTAATAAAAACAATCGGTATTTATTATCGTTTTTTAATTTTTCAATGAATTCTAAGCGTTCTTCAGGAAAATCTAAAATAATGGAATTCCATGCATCTTTGATCTGTTCTCTAGATGCGTTATTGAAAATAGCCTGTAGTTGGTCAATAAACTCATCAGATTCCATTAAACCCATTTCATATTCCTTAAAAATGGTATCTAACTCAGGGGTCAATTCGGTAAAACCAAATTTTGCCATTTCTAATAAAGGTGCTTGTTTATCTAAGTTGATGAAGATATCACCAAAATCAAATATGATGTTTTTAATCATTACGTATTATGGTTAGTTGGTCGGTTAAAATTTGAATGCTTTTTAGTGTACGTCCTGATAATTTCGGTGCGGTAATACCTTTAGAGAAAGTGTTTGCTCCTTTGAAAATTCGTGCTTCGTCCCAAAGTCCGGCTTCAATAAAACTTTGTAGTGTTTGTAATCCTCCTTCAATTATGACACTTTGTATTTGCTCTTCGTGCATCACATTGCAGAGTTGTTCTGTTAGATTGGTACTAAAATCTAAGGATTTGTAGTTTACGCCTTCTACGAAATTGTCGCTATCGGCTAATTCGGTGCAAACTATAGTATTTTGTTTTCCGTCGAGTACATGAAAATCTTTAGAGATTTTTACACTTCTGTCGAGTATAATTCGAGTAGGAGCTTTACCTGCCCAATCTCTTAAGTTTAATTGCGGGTTGTCCGCTAAAACTGTATTGGTGCCCACTAAAATACCAGCTTCCTCACTTCGCCACTTATGTACTAATTGTCGTGATTTGGTATTGGTAATCCAATAAGGTTTCTTTTCTTCTCCACGTTTTGTAGGATCTGGAGCAATAAATCCGTCAGCCGTTTCCGCCCATTTCAAAATAATATATGGTCTTTTTTTAACGAAAAAGGTAAGAAAACGTTTGTGGTGCTCTTCACATTGTTTTTGCAGAATACCTATTTGTACGGTACAACCTGCATCCTCTAATTTTTTAATTCCTTTACCAGCTACTTTCTCATGAGGGTCTTTTAAACCTATCACAACTCTAGGTATTCCCATTTTCACAATCAAATCCGCACAGGGGGGAGTTTTACCGTAATGAGAACATGGTTCTAAAGTAACATATATGGTAGATGACTTTAAAAGAGAAACGTCAGAAACAGAATTTATGGCGTTTACTTCAGCGTGAGAGCCACCATAGGCACTTGTATACCCTTCGCCTATTATTTTGTTATCATGTACAATTACAGCTCCTACCATTGGGTTGGGTGCTGTAAAACCTAGTCCGTTCTTTGCTATCTGCAAACAACGAAGCATATAAGTTTCGTCGGTAGAAAGAGCATCTTTATTTAACGGCATTGAATTTTTTGGGTCTAGATTATTAATGGACATCAAAACTTTAACATTATACGCATATCACGTATCTTCACACCTCAAAAATAGTACTTTAAAACCTATTGTCTTATTCATATGGAAAATGTCATTATCCGTGCAATTAGAAGGGAAGATAACCCGCAAGTAGCCAAAGTTATACGACAGGTATTAGCAGATATGGGAGTTCCAAAAGTGGGAACGGCATATGAAGACCCTTCGTTAGATAAAATGTTTGAACACTATGAAAAACCTAAGGCAACTTATTTTGTGGCAGAAGAAAATGGTTCTATTCTAGGTTGTGCAGGTGTAGCTCAATTAGATAATTTTGAAGGTAATGTAAGTGAGCTTCAGAAAATGTATTTTTTGAAAGAGGCAAGAGGTAAGGGTTTAGGGTATAAAATGATAAGCGTTTGTTTAAATAAAGCTAAAGAGTATGGTTTTGATTCTTGTTATTTAGAGACGTTGCCGAATATGGAAGCTGCCCAAAAATTGTACAAGAAAATGGGCTTTGAATATATAGATGATAGAATGGGAGATACGGGTCATTATTCTTGTCCTGTATTTATGCTTAAAAAATTGTAGCTGTGTTATTAAGGGAAATAAAAAATATATTCCATTTAGAATTAGATGCTATTTATGGTAAGGACGAGGTGAATAGTTTTTTCTATTTACTAATTGAGCATTATTTTAATTTAGAACGTTTTGTTTTGGTAATGCAGCCAGAATTAAATTTAGATAAAGAACAGGAAACCGCCATATTCGGTGCTCTTTCAGAGTTGAAATTAGAAAAACCTATTCAGCATATTACCGGTACTGCCCATTTTATGGACCTAGATTTTAAGGTTAATAAGCATGTGTTGATACCAAGACCCGAAACCGAAGAATTGGTTCGGTGGATTTTGGATGATGTCAAAGAACTAAATCGATCTTTAACTATTTTAGACATGGGTACGGGCAGCGGCTGTATTCCTGTTTCTTTAGATAAAAATCTCACTGATGCTGATATATTTGGGTTAGACATTTCTGTAGATGCCTTAGCGGTTGCTAAAGAAAATAATAAATTACTTCATGCTGATGTAACGTTTTTACAGGCAGATATACTATCTCTGGATAAAGAAACCTCAGCAAAGGAATTAGAGCGAAAGTTTGATGTCATAATATCTAATCCGCCTTATGTTAGAGAATTGGAAAAAGCAGAAATGCAAAATAATGTCATTGACAATGAACCTAGTTTAGCACTTTTTGTACCTGATAATGACCCGCTGAAATTTTACAAAGCAGTGGTTGATTTTGCAGCTGAACATTTGAATGAAAACGGTTGTCTGTATCTAGAAATTAATCAGTATTTAGGGGAGGAAACTAAGCAATTATTGTTAGACTCTAATTTTAAGACTATTGGATTACGAAAAGATATGTTTGGTAATGACCGCATGATAAAAGGAGTAAGAAAATGAAAAGTATTGTAGTGTTTTGTGGTAGTAGTGAAGGTGTTGATGCTGACTTTGGCTTAAAAGCATACGAGTTAGGTGAAACTTTCGCAAAGAAAACTATTCAGCTAGTATATGGTGGAGCCAAAATTGGCATCATGGGAAAAGTAGCGGAAGGTGTTTTAAATAATGACGGAAAGGTAGTAGGGGTAATTCCTGTATTTCTTAAAAAGAAAGAAGTGGTTCATGAGGGGTTGACGGAACTTATTGTTACTCAAAATATGCATGAACGCAAATTAAAGATGCATGAGCTATCTGACGGAATAGTAATGCTACCTGGCGGGTTTGGAACCTTAGAAGAGTTTTTTGAAATGTTGACGTGGTCCCAATTGGGACTACATCAATATCCGATAGGAATACTAAATACAAACGGATTTTATGATTCCCTTTTAAAAATGATGCATGACATGGTTATAAAAGGATTTGTAAAACAAGAACATATAAATACTATTTTGGTAGATGATGATATAGAGGTATTACTAGAGAAAATGGAAAATTACATTCCGTTACCAACACCAAAATGGATTAATAAAGAGCAGCTTTAAGGCATATGAAAGCAAAAATAGAAGCACTAAGAAAAGAATTACGAGAGCATAATCACAATTATTATGTGTTGGATAACCCGACCATTTCAGATTATGATTTTGATATGAAGTTGAAAGAATTGCAGGAGTTGGAAGCAAAGCATCCGGAATTCTATGATGCCAGTTCACCGTCTTTGCGAGTGGGTGGTATGATTACCAAGAATTTTGCAACCGTGGTTCATGAACATAGAATGTATTCTTTAGATAATTCATATTCCAAAGAAGATTTAGAAGATTGGGAAAAGCGTATTCAGCGTAATCTAGGTGATGTTCCGGTAGCGTTTACATGTGAGCTAAAATATGACGGTGCATCTATCAGTATAACTTATGAGAATGGGAAACTGGTAAAGGCAGTTACTCGTGGAGATGGAATACAAGGAGATGATGTTACCAATAATATTAAAACTATAAAATCTGTACCACTTCAATTAAAAGGGGATTATCCTGATAAGTTTGATATACGTGGAGAAATCGTATTACCGTTTGACGGATTCATGAAAATGAACGAAGAACGTATAGCAAATGGCGAAGATCCGTATATGAACCCAAGAAATACGGCATCTGGCAGTTTAAAGTTACAAGACAGTAGTGCGGTTGCACAAAGACCTTTAGATTGTTTGCTGTACAGTATTGTTGGTAGAAACCTGAATATTGATTCGCAATTTCATATGTTAGAGAAAGCCCGTGAATGGGGTTTTAAGGTGCCAACCGTTGCAAAGCTTTGCCAGACCACGGATGAAGTAATGGTATTTGTAGAAGAGTGGGATGTTAAGCGACACGAGTTGCCTTATGAAACTGACGGAGTGGTAATCAAAGTAAATAGTCTTCAAAATCAAGAAGAATTAGGTTTTACCTCAAAAGCTCCTAGATGGGCAATGGCATATAAGTTCAAGGCAGAACAAGTTTCTACAACGCTCAATGAAATAACGTATCAAGTAGGGCGTACAGGGGCAATAACACCTGTAGCGAACTTAGAACCGGTGTTATTGGCAGGTACTACGGTGAAGAGAGCTTCTCTACATAATGCAGATCAGATAGCAAAATTAGATATTAGGGTAGGTGATACTGTATTTGTTGAAAAAGGAGGAGAGATCATTCCTAAAATTATAGCGGTAGATTTAACCAAAAGACCAGCAGATTCAGAACCCACAACGTACATCCATCAGTGTCCAGAATGCGGAACAGAGCTTACTAGAACAGAAGGTGATGCTAAACATTATTGCCCTAATGAATATGGATGTCCGCCACAAATAACCGGACGTATTCAGCATTTCATTTCTAGAAAGGCGATGGATATAGAAGGCTTAGGTGGTGAAACGGTAGAGTTGCTATTTAAAGAAGGTCTAATAGACGATTATGCAGATTTGTATAAACTCACCAAAGAAGATGTTTTACCGCTAGAGCGAATGGCAGAGAAGTCCGCCGAGAATTTGGTTAAAGGAGTATCAGAGTCGGTAAAAGTACCTTTTGAGCGTGTTTTATTCGCCTTAGGTATTCGCTTTGTAGGAGAGACGGTAGCTAAGAAATTGGCAAAAGCATATAAGAATATAGATGCATTAAAAGAAGCTACACTAGAGCATTTGACATCGGTAGATGAAATTGGTGAGCGAATAGCGCAAAGCGTGATAGACTTTTTTGCCAACGAGAAGAATATAGATGCGATAGAAAGATTACGTAGTTACGGAGTGCAATTAGAAATATCTGCGGAGAAATTACAAAACCAGACCGATACTTTAGCGGGGAAAACTTTTGTAGTTTCAGGAGTATTTGAAATTTTAAGTAGAGATGAACTTAAGAAGAAAATAGAGGATAACGGCGGTAAGGTAGGATCATCAATATCTTCTAAGACTACTTTTTTGGTTGCTGGTGATAAAATGGGACCAAGTAAACGTACAAAGGCAGAGAAGCTGGAAATACCTATTATCAGTGAGCAAGATTTTATAAACATGTTAGCATAAACAACTATGGACGTTTTTACAATAATTTCAGTATTAGTATTTCTGTCGGCAATTTTTGGCTATATAAATGCCCGCTTTCTAAAACTGCCCAATAGTATTGGCTTAATGCTGATTACAATTCTGTTTACGTTGGCAGTTTTTTTAATAGGTTATATTGATGATACCTTAATCAATGCAGAACGCTATATCATTACCCAAATAGATTTTAAATCTGTACTGCTAGATATTATGTTGAGTTTTCTGTTGTTTGCAGGAGCGTTACATACCAATTTTGAACAATTAAAAGTACAGCGCTGGCCAATATTGGTGTTTTCTACCTTGGGTGTATTGGTATCGACCTTTTTAGTTGGTACTAGTATGTATTATTTATTGCAGCTAATAGGTATGGAGATTTCATTTATCTATTGCTTATTGTTTGGTTCGTTAATCTCACCTACGGATCCCATTGCCGTATTGGGAATATTAAAAAAGGCAGGAGCACCAAAGGCATTGGAAACCAAAATTGTAGGTGAATCATTGTTTAATGACGGGGTAGGGGTAGTTGTATTCTTGACTATATTTCAACTGGCATCGGCTACTGAGGTAGCTGTAAGTCCGTTAGATATTGTAGAACTGTTTGGAGTTGAGGTTATTGGCGGATTGGCGCTTGGTTTAGCTCTAGGTTGGGGAACATGGAAACTTATGAAATCTATAGATGATTATGATATAGAAGTAATCATCACCTTGGCAACAGTTATGGTGGGTACTTTAATAGCGCAGAAATTCCATTTATCAGCGCCTTTGGCAATGGTAGCTGCTGGTTTAGTAGTAGGTAATGACACCGTACGTAATTCTGCCATGTCAGAAACTACAGAGACGTATGTAGATAAATTTTGGGAGCTTTTGGATATTCTTTTAAATACATTACTGTTCGTTTTAATAGGAATGGAAATGCTCGTGTTATCCTTTAAGACAGAATATGTAATTGCCGGGTTATTGGCAATACCGTTAGTATTAATTTGTCGTTATTTATCACTATTGATTCCCATTAAATTCTTTGAGAAGAAATTAGACTTTGTGCCTAGAACCAACTTGGTAATGACTTGGGGAGGATTACGTGGAGGTATATCCATTGCGTTGGCATTAGGCTTGTCTGACGATATGCATAGAGATGCATTTTTAGTCATAACATACATAGTAGTGGTGTTCTCCATCTTGGGACAAGGATTAACTGTGGAGAAGCTAATAAAACGTGTGGTAAAATGATACCGAAGAACTATTTAGAATTCGAAAAGAGTTTAGAGTTGTCTGATGTACCAAAAGAATGGCCTGACGGACTAAAAGCAGCCTGGTATGATGCCAAAGGTAATTGGGAAGCTTCACATGATTTAGCTCAAGACATGCACAATGCTTTAGGTAGTTGGTTGCATGCCTATTTGCACAGAAAAGAAGGTGATCGTTTTAATGCAGGGTATTGGTACGGTTTGGCGAAAAAAGAATATCCCACAATTACCTTAGACGAAGAGCTTAAGGTAATTGTGGAATATATACTTATAAATTAAGCTGAGTTCTAATTTGTTTCTTCCAATGCTACTACATGAGTTAACTCTACGCTTCCTTTATAGTCTTTAGCTTTCACTTTAAAAACAGCATCTCCATTAAAATCTGAATTAAATTTAAAGGTAGCAATAGATTTTAAAGTAGAATCAGTTGCAATTTCTTCAATATTAATAATTTCTATACTTCCAGATTCAATAGTCCATGTAAAAGTTGCTACACGAGCATTGAACTCCGCAGCGAACGTAATTGTTTCATTAGGTAATGCAAAGTCTGTACCATTGAAACACATCTTAGTGCTAGTAGGAGAAAAATCCCCTATATCACAAGTTGTAAAACTTTTTGGGTTTAAGCTTGCCTCGTTATCATTATCATCACTAGAACATGAAAATTGAAAAGTAGCAATTACAATTAAGAGTAACAGGTTAATTGATTTTTTCATTGGTTGAGTTTAAATAGGTTTGTAATAAAAAATAACAACTCTAAAATAGGAAAAATAGTACATAACATTATTTGTTTAACCTTTTTTTATGTTAAAATCCCTATGTAGTTGTAGTTGTAGTTGTAGTTGAAAATTTCCATTTTGGACTACCTATTTAGCAAATTGGTAAACTGCTTCAAACGATTATGTTTGAACTTTGCAGTATGAAAAAAATATCAAACTTCGCAATTTTCACACTACTCTTCGTTAGTAGTTAAGCGCTTAAATCAAGTGCTACAGGATAAATTAAGTTTAACGGCAAAGCAAATTATTCAACAACGGCAGATTACATAAGCCAAACGAAAACTGATTAAAAGTGAAATTACCACAAAGGAACTAGCCTTTTGAATTAGGTTTTGAATCCATCAGTAGTTTTTCTAGATTTTTTAAAAAGAATGTAGGGGTAAGTCCAACGCAGTTTAAGGCGTTGAAATAAGATGCTAATTCGTCTATTTCCGTTGCAACTTTAAAAGCTCTTCGTAAGGGTCTCCTTTTAGTCCTAATAATTTAGCAAATGCAGGTTCTGTTTTTAAACCGCTAGCTTTTAGTTTTATAATTTCTTGTTGAAAGCTGTTCCCTTTTTCTTGTAAAATTGCATATTCAGTAATCATATGCAAGTAGGCGTTTTGTTGCTTGGTGGGAATGTTTTGTGCAAATAGTTCAATCAAAAAATTCTCTGTCCTAAATTCGGCAATGGTAACTTTTTTGTCGTTCTGCTTTCTTGTGTAGAGATGAAAGCCTTGCATTTTAGAAAAGTGATGAGTTACAACAGACTCGAATTCATTATGGTCTTTACATTCACAAATAATATCAATATCACTTTCAGGTAAATCTATTTCAATGGGTATTGTCCCTGCTACAATTGGATGGTACGGTTCAAGGATTTCTAGAATTTTATGCTGTATAATATCGTTATAAGCCTTTTGTTGTCGCTCATTTCCAAGTTTTAAATAATCAATATTGTCAAAATTGATTTTCAAGTACAGTTATTTGTTAATGATATATAATCACGATTTATATATACACATGTAATGAAACTATAAATCGTGATTTATATATCTATTATTTAAATCATTTTAAAATCTAGCAATAGCTCTCCTTCAATAGAAGCTTGTAAATGATCGCCTTTAAATGTTTCACCGGCACCTATGGCAGGAGTTCCTGTAAATATCATATCACCTGGGTTCAATGTCATAAATGTAGAAACAAAACTGATGATTTCAGCAAAATTATAAATGATATAACCAGTATTACCAACCTGTTTTTTTTCTCCGTTGATTACCAAATCAAAATTGATATTATCTAATTCTGGAAAATCGCTTACCGGTTTAAAACCAGCTATAGGTGATGCACCGTCAAACCCTTTGGCCAGCGCCCATGGTCCTTTTTTATCTCTACTTGCCGTAAGTACATCTTTTGCAGTGTAATCAATCCCAATACCTATTTCAGATATGTATGAATTTGCATCTTCTAATGCAACATTTTTAGCGGTCTTTCCAATTTTAACAACTAATTCTACTTCATATATTAATTGGTTGGTAATAGCAGGAAACAATACATCTTTACTGTCGGTGACTAGCGAAGAATCTGGTTTTGTAAAAATGAGTTGTACATCATTCTTTAATCCGTCAATTTCAGATTTGTCAACTACGTAATTCTTGCCTATACCTATAATTTTCATGTTTGTTTTGTTAAAATGTTAGATGGCAAAATTAATCATTATACTAAGTATAGCAGTCTATTTTAATTGAAATCACACAAATGCTACTTTTTGTTTTAAGACTTAAAATAGTAGTTTACTTATGGGATGAAGTTTAATTCTTTCAAAGCAGCAAGCGTAATTTTTTTCCTGGTATCTATAAAATCTTTTAGGTTTACTTTACTTGTTTTTGGTTCTAAATTGGTAGCAAAGAAATACACTTGGTCTTTAGCTTCTATAAAGCCAACAAACCAGCCGTTGTATTGGTTATTGTTGTTAGATAATCCTGTTTTACCGCTGAGGTTGTAGTTGGTTGTTTTTGTAACTAACATAACATCTTGCATGATACTTTTTGTTTTCGCTGATATTGGTAGTAGGTCATCGTAGTAGCGTTTTAGAAAATCTATTTGCTGTGTTTGGCTAATTCTAGATTCACCTTCTAGCCAAAAATTGGTAATATTTGTCGAATCAATTTTTAAATTTCCGTAGTGCAATTTTTCAACATATTCGGTCATACGTTTTGTTCCAATAGTTGCGGCTACTTCTTGGTAACATGGCACGCATGAATATTGAAAAGCATCACGCAATACTAAATCTTGCTCCCAAAGAGGTGACCATTTATCTTCACCGTCCCATTTAAAGATAGTGCTGTCATTTTTAATAACACCGGTTTCTAACCCTATGATAGTATTGGCTATTTTAAATGTCGAAGCTGGTAAATTACCTTGTGTATCCCAGTTAAAGTCATTGGAATAGTAAGTGTCTTGACTGGGGTCGTAAATTACGATAGAACCAATAACGTTAGAATTATCTATAATAGTTTGAAATTCGGACTTATTGATATGATTGCTTTTCTTCTCTAATTTAGCTGTGAAGGCAGATTTTTTTTCGTTTTTGCAGGAAGTAATGCATATGAGCAAAAAAATCAGGAAGTGTAATTTCATTTAATAAGCGAATTTTGCAAAATTTCAGGTATAAATATAAGCAAAGTGCTCATGTATCAGTTAAATCAATTTGCTATGCAATTGGATAAGAGTAAGTAAATTTTAAGTCTAAGGTAGTTTACTTCAGTTCTTCAATCGGAGTATTCGCTTTTGAATTAGAAATTAAAATGGCATAGTCGATAAACTCGGTTGTAGATTTTCCTTTGACGGCATCTCCATTAGAAGTGTCATCTTGCATAACAACTTCTATTAAATCTGGCATTCCGCTGCTATACGGCGTGTCGGTAGCATTTAAGCGGAATAAA
>NZ_JBDVOT010000231.1:0-42892 GCF_039968975.1 Maribacter sp.
ATTGGAACTTCAATTACCATAGACATTCCTTTAAAACAAACATTGTGAAGAAAACAAGTATCATTATAGCAGACGACCATTTGATGTTTTTAGAGGGCATCAACACCATATTAGCCGACATGCCCGAAATTAGCGAAGTGCATCTTGCAACTGAAGGAGAACAGGTAATTCGGTTACTGAAGCAGTTTGAAATAGGATTGGTAATCAGTGATATCAATATGCCAAAAATGGATGGTATTGAATTGTTGACCGAAATAAAAAAGAAGCATACCACTGTAAAAATTATAATGCTAAGTATGTTGGACAACCACAGAACGGTACACAAAGCCATTCAAAAAGGTGCCGATGGGTTTGTACCAAAATTCACCAGTAAAGAAGAATTGCAGAAAGCGGTACGTACCGTTTTAGATGGAGAACAATACTTTTCCGAAGTTATTAAACAGCGTTATATGGAAAGTATTTTTGAGCGTAAAAAATATAAGAATATTGAGCTATCCCCAAGAGAAAAGGAAGTACTCTCGCTTTTAACAGACGAACTAACCTCTAAAGAAATATCAGAAAAATTATTCATTTCGGTTAACACGGTTGAAACCCACAGAAAGAATATTCTTTTGAAAACAGGCTCAAAAACAACTACAGGAGCGGTGAAATACGCCATAGAATCTGGCTTGTTCGATTAAGGTTAACCAATTTTACATTTGAATCCCTTCTGCTTCAACCCGTAATTTGATAAGTTCTAAAGTCTCATCATAGGAAATTTTATCATTTTCCTGAGAAATCATTTCCCCAAAATACAAATGTTCCGTATCTATATCATAATAGGTAACATAAATTCCGGTTAAAGGGTTTTGCCATTTCTCATTTTCATCATTGTTTACCGTTGTGTCTTTCAGATATTGTACCCAAGCAATTTTTGACAAACTGGTTTTATCCAAAATAATTTTGCGATAATTTTCGTCTATTTCATAGTTGGAATATGACTTATCCAAATCGGACTGTACACGCTCTTTTATTTTATTTTCTATAGTATCAAAATCGTTCATTGTATCCGAAAGCATGAACATTTGTGGATACCATTGACCTTCCATACTCTCTAACGGAATATCTATATATCCTTCAGGGTGGGTTTCGGTTTTAATGAATAAGGACATTGTATACGGAATGTCCAATTCCTCATAAGAGCTATTTAGACGGGCAATAAATCTTTCAACTAAGCCATGCAGCGTAATACTTTCAATGTCCCCTGGAACAAAAATTTCAAATCTATCGTTCTCAAAATTTATTTCAGTGATTTCATTTATAAAATCTGCTTTTACTTTTTGTCGGGTACCATAGCGTTTTTGTTCTCTTTCATAAAGGTCCGAAATTTTTAAGTTTTCCCTTCCATAATACGATAAGGTATCATTCTCCAAAATCTCTTTTGGGTTGACATGGCAATAGAACTCAATTTCGGGTATTTCTTTATGAAAAAGAACTACAGTAAACATATTGGGGCTCATGGTAGCGGTATTAAAAAACCGATTCAGTTCTTTAAAACCAAGCTCTCCATTGTGTTCTTTTTCTAAGTATTGCTGCAAATTATTAGCTGCCTTATTCATTGATATTCCGCCCATAAAACGCGAAAAATTACTAACGAAAATTATAAACAGTAATATTAAAACGCCAATAACAATTAATATTTTCATAACTATAATTATATGAAGTAAAATTAGGTTAATTGTAATGCAATCACTTCACGGAATTCCGTGAGTTTTACATTTCTCTTAAATGTGGTGCTTAAAGCCTAACGTTCTAAAACATCCTTGAAGTATTGAAGAACAATATGTAGGAGGTTATCATACAAAAACTATTAAAAAGTAGACAAACATTAACTGGGCAACTTTAATAATAGATTATTTAAAAGTTGCTACAAGCGCATACTCACAGCTTGTCCCAGATGCATTAAAAAAAATGCTCTAACGATTTACGGAAAAAACTATTGCAGAAAGTATTAGTAATATTGAAGTATTCTGTATTGCCAACGAAGATGCAAAAGACAAAAAGAAGGTAAAAATAGCAAATCGGATTTTTTACTTATTGCATGTTGGGAAAATCATCACTAGATATATTTTTTTAATATGGTTTATAGGGAATTCTTAGAGAGCAACATTTAAGAGTTTTGTTTTATAAAGATTATGTTGTTACTAAAAAAAGGAAAGCTATAACAGCTTTCCTTTTTTGCTTATTTTAAATTGGCATGTTATTACAAAGTCAAATAATTAAGTATTAAAACATTGTATTACTATTCTTCTATTTGATTTATAGTCGTCATTCTTTTCAAAAGAATAGGCACGAACAAAGCGAATTTGGCATTGAATTCTTCCTGTGATGCCGCTGTGTTTATTGTCTTAACCATACTGCCCCAACTATTGAATAAAGCCTCTTCGGCATTTTCGCCATCGGTGTCTATATTCATGGCTTTTACCAGTTTAAAGTTTTCATCTTCATTGTAAAAACCAGTGGTTTTTACCTTTTCAAATATGTTTTCTAAGATACTTTGAGTTGCCAATAATTCAGTTACTCTAAGTGTTGCTTCTTGTGATGATTTAATAGATTCAAAAACATCTATCATTAAATTCTGTACCTCATCATTGATACTTGGGTCTAAATATGTCAAAATTGTATGTGTTTTAATTGTTCGTATTTATCTTATAAAATTGTTTTGGTCTTCCTGGTAATTTTAGGTTCTACCAATACGTACCCACTAAAAATGTCATCCGAATAAAGGCGATAACACTTTCTGAGTTGAGTTCTATGGGCTCTTTCAAATCGGTTACCTCATCATCATCTATGAATGCTACAAAGAGTCCGTCTTTGAAAGCCAGCAATACATTATCGATTGCTTTTTGCTCATCGGCGAGGTCTTTGTTAACTAAATCACCAAAATCTACCTTTCCGTTTTGTGCTTGATCTTGAATTTCTGCAGGACTTAAAAACCCGACCACATTAACTTCCGTTCGTTTTTTGTTGAACCCCGCAACTTGGTTTTTTACACAACCTATTAAAAGTTCTTCTAGATTTCGTGGAGTTTCTTCTAAGGTAAAAGGTACTTGCTTCACTTTTTTTTTGCCCAGTCTTTTAAGCTGTAATGTGATTTCCATTGGTTTCTGTTTTGTTGTTACATTAGGGATTGTCGAGGAAAGCCCGACTCCACCTAAGTGGGGTAACGCCTATATAATTTATTACTAGCTGTTTATCTGTGCTAAAATTGTTGGATCTTGTATTTTATTATCTTCTGACAGCAACTTCATTTTTGATATGATTTCGGCAGATTTAGGGTCATCGTCAACGAAGGGTAAGAACATGCGCCCTCTGTGCTGACTGTGTACTGGAATTATGGACAACGACAAGCCTTTTTTGCTCACCTGACCGCTACCTAAATGTATGCTGTACTCGCCCAGCGTACCCTGTATAAATATGTGTCGCTCTTTCACCGTAATATTGTTGAGTTTGAACAATTTTGCGGATTCTTCGGCTAAGGCAGCACGCATTTGCATGGTACTGTGGCTCGCTTCTGGGTCTACGCCGCCAACGTGGGCAACACTTACCACGAGGTCCACATCTCGCATAATCTCACTAAAAACCACGGACGGTATCTCAGTCAGCGGAATGCGCTCATAAGTTTCTATGGAATGAAAACACACTTCCTCTAGCGTTGGCGCCTCTACCTCTGACGGGGAATACCAGTCTGCCATAGCATACATGGTAGCGATAATACCCCGTTTGTGATACACTTTTTGCAAGCCTTCGTCCCTACTCACCGTCCATCCGCGACCTCTTAAAAGTGCCACGGTTTGCTTAGGCTGAATCTGGTGCCCTTGGTAACGTTCTGACCTATTGCTGTTCTCGCGCTCATCTTCAGTGAGTAAATATAATTCTCTAAATACTTGCTTAAACGGCTGAACCAAACGCTCGGCGAAAAGGTGTTTTTGATATACATCCCACTCCACCGCAGTATATAAATGCGATGCGTGAGCAATAACCAACTCATCGTCTTCTTCTAATTGATGGGCTTTGCCGGAAACATCGGTAAGGCTACCATCTTTATAAAAACCAGAGATCTCCTTTTCTGGAGCGAACATTACCAACTTACTCAGCATCACCTTTACAATAGGATGCAGCATCATGTTATGAATCTCAAAAGCAGTAAACTTATCTTCATTCACCATTGCATTTTCTAACGATAAACGGGTTCTGCTGTACTGCCTAGATAAATAGGTTTTGTTTTCTTTAAGCGAGATGACCTGGTTGTCTTTTCTAAGTTTTGCAGGAATAGATTTTAAGGCTTTATCGCCTTTAGTAACCTTAATTTCGGTTTTACCCAAATCATTTATGACCAAAGCAATCTCAGTATCTTCAATAGTCAACACCGCATTTTCCATAATGGCTTGGGTAGCTTTCGCCTCCATTGCCCAACTGAAACGCACACGGTCTTGATAGCCCGCATTTCTAGACAAATTATCTAATGCAATTTCTACTGCTGCCTTTTCGCTTTCTTGACGCTGTGCCCCAAACTTCTTGCTTTCCTTTAAAAAATCTTGTAACAGATTATACCGTTTCAACAAATCTTTTTCTGGTACGGTTTTGCTCAGCGGAATCAACCCCAAAGCACGCACGTAATCTTTATCTCGCTTATCTTTAATCTTCTTTAAGGTCTCGGTGATTTTCACCTCGCCCAACATTACACTAGAGTACAATTTTACCAATCTGTGACCATTACCATCGGTAATATACTTTGCGGCATCATGCAAGATTTTCCAGTTGGCTTTACCCAAACTGCCATACACTTTATTGAACCAATCTATATCTATGGCCCCCAAGGAAAAGTCGGACTTTGGAATGTTAGAGTACCTAGAAATAATGGTTTCTTTCTCGCTAGTCATATGATCAGAGGCATGGGCTTGGAACCACCAAACGGCATCTTCCAATTTTTCTAATCCTAAATATTCACCGATAACACCTGCCCATTGGGTAGCGTAGCAAGCTACTTCTATCAGTCGTTTTTTGGGTATTTTATGCTCATCTGCAAGCGCTACAAAATCGGCATAACTTTCAGTTTCCTTAAACGTAGTTTTCTTTAAAATAGAACTGAACAACGATTTTTTACTGTTGCCATAATAGCTGTAACCACGCTCAAAAGTATCTTTACCTAAACGTTGCAAAATCTTAAATACATAGTCTACACCTTCTACGGTACGTATAGGAAAAATAAAATCCGTTGCGGGTGTCACTAAATCACCACGTTCCAGTTCAGTTTGCAACAAGTTTGTTTTTAAGGGTAAAAACACATGTTTAGGAACGGGGTTTTCTGCAATTGTACTCCTGCGAAATCTATAGCTAGAACCACCATCAATGATAGACATGAGCTCGTTAGAATATAAGGCTTGAAAAAGAAGGTCATCATCATTAATCAATCCTTCTTTATACAATTTTAATGTGATATCAGTATCGGGAAAATTAAGGTTTCCCGTTTTTCTTCTTTCTTTGGTCATTTCCCTTACATCTGTAACCGGATCCGGGTGACCAAGGTCTTGCGCCACTAAAAACATATGAAGGTCCCAATACCTTTTTAGGTTTTCTTTGCTAAGTAGTTCTATTTCATTTGAGCTTAATTCACCTGAAAATGACGTTATAACATGCGCCCAATTAGCGGTAATGGAATAATGATAGCCACTTAATTGAAACTTAGAATACCTTAACCTTTCTGGGAAGGTAGCCACCATATCTTCAAAGACATCTAACTTATAAGAAACAACAGTGCTTCTATCCGCATACGCTTTAAAAAGACGTTTTAAAATAGTACTGTAAGTTCTTATTTTGGAATAATAATTTTCTTCGCTATTGACATTTAGACCCGTTAAATCAGGAAAAAAATGCTTCATAAAAGGCTTCAGTTCTTCATACTGCCCAAAGGGATAACTCTTATGTTTTAGAAAACGAATTGCGGCACTCATTTCAAAATCGTTCAGTTTGCTTTTCTCATACCATGCCACCCAAATATTTGACAAAGGTAGATTATGCAAATGGTCTTCTGCCGTTGCATGCTCATCTAACCTTTTTATATCATGAAGTCCTTTGTTAATGAATGTAGTATCGTTTTCCCCTTGATAACCTTCCATTTGGTATTCATAATTACCATTTTCGGCAACCAAGTCAATAAGGGTATTTACGGTTGTTATAATTTTATCGATATCTATAATATCTTTAAACTTAAAGTCTGAAGATATTGAACTTTTAATACCTAGTTTATCCAAGAAACTAGATTTACTTTCAAAGCGCGGTTGTGGTTGGTACAGGGCACTTAGATTATCATAATCGATAGCCCCAAAACCGTTGCTGAAATTGTACTCCTCCTTATTTTTAATAAACTTATTTAAAAGAATCTGTTCGTTTTTAGTGATTTTAGGTCGCTCGTTATAAGTAGCCACTTGAGCTTCAACAAAATCAGGATATCTGTTATCGGCATCTAAAATGGTCAATATCTCCAAACCTGCCAAGCGTTGGTCCACGCTCTTTGACGTCACCAGATTGGTGGCACTGGTTTTTACATCATCATTAGGCAAACTGACCAGTAGTTGAATTACTGCGGTACGCATGCTTTTCCCCTTCCGTCTCAGTAAATCTTCGGCAATTTCCAAATCTGTATCATACAAATACATCTTTCGGAAAATGTTGAGTCCTGTTGCCATAACACACTCATTTCTATTGTACACCGCCTTTCTTGCCAACGCTCTACGCCATGAGAATTTATCATAGTCTAGTTTTACTTTTTTCTCATCGGTTTTATAGTGGTGAAACGCATAACTGTAGTGTACTGGAAAAACTTTACGAATATAAGTCTCCCTAAATTCTGACGGTAACACATCTAAATCATTCGCTATTAGTTCCAGTTGTTGCTCCGTAGCTTCATGCAACAAGAACTGATAAAAATATTGGGAACTAGGAGTAAAACTCCACCAAGAAAAAATCTTGCTTTCATATGCTTTTCCTTTGTCACCAACTGTTTTTGCAACCTCAAAAAGTTTTATAAAAGTGTCATTATCCAATTCCATTTCTGGTAAGTTTACCGCCATCCAATGGTCTAATGCATAATCTTTACCTAATTCTTTTATAAAATATTCAACCAAAGAATCATTAGTACGCTCCGTTTTACTCATAAAGTAGAGCGCTAAAATCTTCTTATTTCTATCTACTGAAGAATACACGATATCCAAGGCTTTAGCATTTGCTTTATCCACATCTAATATACCAATAGACCATAATGCCACCAGCACCTCAATATTATCTTTGCTCTTCAAAAGCGTATCAACTTCCTTTAAGTTTAGAATCAGCGAATGTGCCAATTCTAAAATACGATTGATGACCGATTTCTTAGGCGCTTCCCAGTTCAACCCAAACCAAGTATTTACCGCACGCACCACACTACTGAAACGCGTAAGGTCATTCTCTAACACCACATTAATCATATATTTTAAAGACTGGAGACCGGCTTCATCCATAGATTCCAAAATGGACTGTCGCAAACCTTCTTGACGTTGTGCCGCCAATAATAATTTACCTACCATTTCCCAATGCTTTTTGTCTTCTGACAACAACAAGGCCTTGATAATGTCTTGACTTACACCACCAACTTCGTCTTCTCCTTGAATAATATCATCCAACAATTCATTGAACATATCACCGCTATTCTGCAAAACAATAGCTAAAAAAACACTGTTGCCATGTGGGTAATATGTGCTGTATTGAAAATGTTCTTCTAAGGTGAGTCCGCAAAAACCTATTCGGCTATTGTATAAAAATTGACTAAAAATATTTAATTTATTCTGTAGAATATCTTCGCTGGGTTTAGACCTAAATGCCTTACGACCATAGCTTCTTTGGTAAGGCATGGTATTTATAAAATCCCACATAGCGGCTAAATACGGTGCCTGCACTATACCAAATAACTGTATACCCAAACGCAGACCTTCTTCTGTAGCCCAAGGATTTACAGTTAAAGGATTATCAAACTCGCTATTGAAGTCATTAATGTTATAGTATGTATGCCCCTCTTTTTTAATCCTTCCTAGAATTTGCCCAAGCCTTCTATACGGTTGAGAAAATTGACGGAATTCAAAACGGTCTACTTCTGGTTTTTGATGTTTGCCAATATATTTATGAGCTTCTTCTGCTGGAATCATATGATGCTATTCTTTATACTTTTATTCTAAAAAAATGATTTGAAATAATGTAATACCATATAAACTTATGCTACTCAATGTTATTTTATAGTTTCAAATAATTTATGGCAAGGTAGACGGATTTCAACTTTTTTTTCTAACGGAATTTGGTGATATTTTTATCTACGTGATAATTTTGAATATGACGCTATTGAGACTATCACTCAGTGGAAGACCTTAAAATATCTTTGATTAGAACATATAAGTAAAGAGATGAACACCTATTCAAAAGCCATAGCAAACTTAAATTTGAACACTTTTATTATTAGCGGTAAATACAGTGAAAGAGAAGTTCCAAAATAGATTGGCACAATGAGCTCTCTTCGTGTGCTAGGTATTGAAAGCTTTACTAAAAACACCTTACCTACTGAGTTAGCAGCACTTACTCAATTGAAGGTTTTGAGTATTATTGGATGTAATTTTGAAGAGCGTGTATCAGAAGAATTTAGAAATCTCAATTTGTAGAAATTCATCTACTGGACTTCTGAATTTTCAGGTAGCAATATGAAGTTTATTATATACGAACCGCTGCAAGACAAACTCGTTCCACAACGCTATTTTGATGACGAGGATAAACTTACCCCGCTTCAATTATAATTTGTTCAATACAAAATAGCGCGAATTATTTGATTTTTGAGACATAATAACTCGCATTTGCATCAATACCCAATCTCCTTTAAAATTATATTATGGTGAATATTTAAATTAATAGACATGGACAAAGAGGTGTTATTGGGAAAAGAATTGTGCAACCTGTATGCAATCAACAAACAGGTTCATCAATATTTTAAAAATAGTGATGTCAGTTTTTTAAGCTGGCGCAGACAACAAACTGTTAAAGACTATATTAATTTTAGTAAAAAAAATGAAGAAAGCGTTGCAGAAATGCTACGTACATTACACATAAACCCAGGGAATACCATCGATTCGATTATAAATGAAATCACCGATAATCTTAATGAAATCACCCAACAAACAAAAGAAAACAAAGCATTAAACGGTTTAGGTTACATGATGTCTTTTAATAGACTTGTAAACTATCATAAGGCAAATGTTGAAAATATTAAGTTCATACTCCATGAATTAGATGAAATAAAAATAGGCTGATACTATGTTAATAGACCAACCTATTTAAAACACTAACCAAAGTCTTCTAATGTAAATTTTACTTATTATAATTTTATACAGCGATTTTACTCATAGCAATAATTTCACTAAGGTTTTTAGCAATCAATGGTTTTGTTATAAAATTTCTGACCAGTTCATATTTTTTTGCTTTTTCTATTTCATCTGTCCCAAAATGAGAACTAACAATATATACTTGAGGTTTATTCACAAAAGATAGTTTAGAAAATTTCTCTAGAAATCCCCAACCATCCATTATAGGCATATTTAAGTCCAGTAAAATAATATCGGGCATTCGCTGTCCGCAATTTAATTGAGAGGTTAAATTTATTAAGGCTTCTTCACCATCTTCATACACGAGAATATTAGCACTCACAAAGTTATTGTGGTTCAAAAGAATCTTAGTGCCATAAACACAAATGGGGTCGTCATCTATAATGCAAACTGTGTCTATCTTCATACCAATTTAATTTTTTAACTCATTTTATATTTTTTTCGCTAAAATACCTTAACAAGATAAAACTTACAAAAAATAAATTACAATAGCTAATCCATATTATATAAAATTCAATAGTCAATGACAAAAAACGTTGACTGAAATCAATGTTTCTCAAAGAATATTGCCTAATTCTTTTTATAGAGAACATAACTGTTATTTATTCTAATGAAAATTTAAAATGTCATCGTTTAAATTAGAATCTGATAAAAATTTAATTTCAGAATCAATTGTAGTATTCTATTTAATTATTGCTTTCAAATCATGTTACCGCTACAACATTAATATCTTAAATTTGAAAAATATTAAACAACAAATACACATGAAAAAAATCACTCTAGTTTTACTTTTTACCTTAATCGGCTTTACCGCTACGCAGGCTCAAACTAATCAAAAAGAAAAAACAGTTACCGTAACAGGTTCTGCTCCGTTAGAAAAAACAATAGTAAAATATAGAATCAAAGCTACTTTGAGTATGGATCAGGTTTACTATGCCGATACTCGAATTGAAAACTTAGCACAATTAAGAAAACAATACTTTGAGGAGTTAAAAGATTTAGATATCGATGTCTCTAAATTCGAAGAAAAAGAAATGGAATATTTCTCTTTAGGATATCAACGTGATGGAACCATTTTGTATTACGTAACCGAATCTAAAGAAGTTGCTATGAAATTAATGAAAACCAATTTATTGGGAGTTCAATTACAATTTCAAGTAAAACAATCCATTTCTTCAGAAAACAGTAAAATTGCTTTAGAAGCTGCTTTAAAAAATGCAAAAACAAACGCCACAACCCTATGCAAAGCAATAGGCACTAAGGTTGGTGACATTATTTCTATTAGTAACAACCCAAATCAGAATGAAGATTGGGAAAGCTATTATATTGACTACACTGAATTATATACTATAAGTGTAGTTTATAAGATGAATTAAGAAAAATTTTCAACAAAAGTAAAAGGCTGATTAGTGATTAATCAGCCTTTTACTTTTTCAATATACCCTACTCAAAGAAAAACCGACACCAAAAAATTAAGGTATACTTCTCAATAAAAGCTAATCGGCACTATTTTCACTGTAAAAATCAGCTTTATAACCTTTTATACTTTGCCTAAGTATTAATATTATTTAAAATCTATAGGTTTAGCAGGCAAATCTTCATCTGTTTTTAAATTCAAAATTTTCATTATAGTTGGTGTAATTTGATTCGCATATAGTTTTACCTTACTTATTTCGCCTTTTGCTTTTACATTAGGTCCAAGAAGTGCTAGCCAAGTATGTTCCGCACCTACAACATCGCTGCCATGGCTTGTCCATTTAGATTCTTCTTGAATACCTTCTCCTCTACCGTGATCTGTCGTTATGATAAAATACGTTTTGTCTTTATAAAAATCATCGTTCTGAACATAGTTCCATAAATCGGCAATCAATGCATCTGTATTTTGCAAAGATTTTATGTAGAAATCAAATTGTCCGCCATGTGCAAAATCATCGGTTTCACCATAGGAAATATATACTAGTTTCGGATGATTCTTTTTCACGTACTCCTTCGCAAAGTGATGCGTAAAAACATCTAACCGTACACTTTTCCAAACAATCGGCGCCTGACGCTGTATCTCATTCAAGAATTTCTCTTTTTCATTCAATTCTCCAACCGCATCCATATAACCCGCATTAACCGGCACCCCACTTCTTTTATCATTTATGATGAACGGAAAAACATCCCAACTGGCAAATGCGGCTACTTTACTTTTAAAAGTTTCTGATCTATTTGCCATTTCTAAAATAGTAACATTATTATTATAATTTTTATCGTTACTATCAATGTTTATATCGTCTGCCTTACCCGTTAATATTTCATTATAGCCCGGATAAGAGAACAACATTTTATTTGTAAGGTTTACATTACTACCTTTATTTCTGTTACCATAGAGTTGTCCTTCTTCAGCAATGGTATTCCAAAAAAATGGCATCAACTTTTTTCTGTTTTCTTCCTCAGACTGTCCAACAAGTTTTTCGGTAAGCCACTCTTTATCTTGGGTGTAATCGCTATTTAGTAAGTTCCTATCTACACCTATAAAAACATCTTGCCACCGTACACCATCCAAGGTAATTAGAAATACATTAGGCTCTTTACCTTCTTGAGCTATAACTTGGATCGAAGCAAAAAGTACTAATCCTAAAAGAATTATTGAAAGTAGTCTCATCAGTAGTTTAATTTTTAGTTTTGAAAGATTGTATTTGAGACCAATCACTCCAATTCAAATGCTGATCACGATAACGTACGCGCCAAAAATAATTAGTATTTGGTTGCAATCTTCTTGTAGGTTCATCAGTTAAATCATCTCCTTTTTGACGATTTTCTAAGTAATACCAGTTTTCAGATTGTTTCCAGCTATCCAACACTAATTTACCAAAATCTTTTGTAGTGGATATTTGCCAGTGAGATGCTGCATGATAGGCATTATCAAATGAACTATAGAACGGTTGCGCCTTTAACATATCGCCCGTAAATGCAATTTCATCTTTAGGTGAAACCACTATTGGTGTTTCCGGTTTATGCTCGTTTGCGTAAATGGTAATTTCATCGGTCTTTTCATTTTCCCTGAACACATGCTCATTACCACGGCTAATTCTTTTAATCGTAAATTTAGGATTGTCGTTGTCACCATCTACCTCAACCATAACAAAGCCATACTCATCTTGGGTTACACTGAATTCATCATAATCCCTGCCTTCAAATTCTCCCCAATTATCAATAGCGCCACCTGCAGTGGCAACATTGATCCATAAGTGCTTATGATTTTTTGATTGACCTCTAGAATACCCATGCGTATGACCAAAAAAATGTAAACTTGGTTTACCGGTTTTGGTTGTGAACGCTTCTAACATTTTTACCACTTTACCTGAGGACTCTTCTTCACCATGAATCCATAATTCTGATTTATGCGGGTGATGTAGCTGTGCGAATACAAAATCGATTTCCTCATTCTTTGCCGTTTCTTCAAGTAACGATTTTAACCATGCAAATTGTTCTATATTATCACGATACCCCTCATTAGAATTTAGCCCAATGATTCTAGTGTTGCCATAATCTTTATACCACCAATGTTCCGCATAAGCAGGTGTACCGTTCTTTGGCAGGCTAAAATACTTGAAATAATAGCTAGAATTTCGTTCATGATTTCCCAATACAGGATAAACGGGTACTTCAGAAATAAGACTTTGCGCTGCCTCAAAGAAATCATTTTGCCACTGATCATATTTTGCTCCGTTCTCTACCAAATCTCCTGGAATTAATACCATAGCCAAATCATCAGAAACATCATTTCCATATTCCGACTTTAAAAAAGGAAGTACACCTTTATTGACTATTTCACTGAACTTATCTGGATTCTGATGGTCTATTTGCATATCGCTCATTGCCAAAAGATTGAAAGACTCGTTATCACTGGCAAACGGTGGTGTTTTAAACTGATAAATATCAGACACGAGCTTACCTGTTTTCACCCGATAGTAATACTGGGTAAATCGTTTCAGTCCAGTTATTTTGACTTCATGAATACGAGATTCATTGAAGTTGATATTATATGCTATTCCGTTTGCCTTTTTTCCTAATTTTGGCGACGTACCATATTCTACCATACTTTCCTCACCCAAAGAAGTCTCCCACATAATGGTCATTTCGTTGGGGTTGGCATCTTGCAAATAAGGCTGAACTAAAAAAATTGTCTTTTCTTGGGCATGTATTACAGCTCCCCACAAAAGGGCAACCATTACATTAAATTGTATTGTTTTCATAAATATCTAATTACACACGCTATCTAGCGCATTTTCTAAAAATAGGAAAGCTTTTTTTAATTCTTTTTTAAAAATAGTCAGTGCAGATGCCAATAGAAGTACATTACCTATAGAGACCTTAAAACTCAATCCGTTTTTAAGGCTGTCGTATATAACTTTCTCCGTTAGGTACACTGCTTTTTCTTTTGTATCTCTAATGGTCACCAATTCTACAGCCCATAATAGTCCACGACCACGAACATCACCAACAAGTTTATACTTCTCTTTTAAAATGGTTATTGCCGTACACATGATTAACGAATCTCCCACCACTTTGTGAAAAATTTTCTTCTGCTCCAAAATATCTTAGGTAGTCAATACTGTCATAGCACCAAGCGGACTCTTTTCATGAGTTTAAAACCCTAATGATATCCCGTGAAATATATTATATCAGTCGCGGATAACAATGACTGCTTGTGGAAAACACCTCTCTATCCATTACCCTAACAAAGAATATCAGGCTCGCTACCGTAATATTTAAAAGCAAACATTTCCTCTATTCTACCAAAGGCAATGGAAATTTCATCTAGAATAAGAACCAATATTGTTCTAGGTTTAAATAAAACTTTAAAATTCCATTATACACATAAAAAAATACGACAAGAAAATTAATTCTTGCCGTATATACCTATTATTAATTTGAATTTAATATCCTTGGTTCTGCACCAAGAAACCTTCTATACCAGAGGCGCCATCAACTGCACTTTGTGGTATTGGAAAAAGTCTGTGGTTTACATCAGTATCTGTTTTGTCTGTCCAAGTATCTTCATACTTTCCAAATCTAATTTGATCAGATCTTCTAAAACCTTCCCAGTACAGTTCAAAACCACGCTCACGAAATAAATCATCAGCGTTAATTGAAGATAATGGATCCGGAGTTTGATCAGGACGTGCCGTTCTTGATGTTCTTACAATATTCACATCTGCTAAAGCACCTGCAGAATCTCCGTTTCTTAATTTAGCTTCTGCTCTCATCAAATAAATTTCAGCAAGTCTCATCAATACTAAATCAACACTACTGTTACCGTTACCGTTTGGTGAAGTACGGCTAAATTGATATTTGGAAACTCTATACCCTGTGTTATGCAATGATCCTTCATTAGTAAAATCTATTGCCAAGGTATGATCTACATAACCTACGTCTCTTGCATCGCTATTCCCTTTTGTTTGTCTTACCGGTAATATCTTTACAGTACCATCCTCACAAGTTAAAAACTGACCATCATCACCTTTTCTAGGTCCCCATTGAATACCACGAAGAATACCTCTATCCATTTCAAAGGCTACTGCGTCAACACAATAGAAACTATTATCTGTTTCTGTTTCCAGCAACTTATCACGTCCTTCCAAATCTGCTAGCTGAGCATCGGGAACCAATGTATTTCTTTGATAAAAACGGGAATCTGCAACTGCAGGATCTACATCGCCATTCGCATCTACCCATGTTTGATAAAAATCA
Source organism: Maribacter sp. (assembly GCF_039968975.1). GTDB lineage: Bacteria > Bacteroidota > Bacteroidia > Flavobacteriales > Flavobacteriaceae > Maribacter. The sequence goes on from NZ_JBDVOT010000231.1 coordinate 15,177, forward strand.
GTTGTTATTGCAGGTCCATCCGTACCATCTGCACTAGGCCATTCCGGTCTAGGAAACATAGCTCCTGCAATAGACCAATATGCCCATCTACTATGCTCATCTGACAATACACCACGCTGATCCAAAGCAAATATTAATTCTGGATTAGAATTATTTTCATCATTGAACAATTCAAAATATTCTGGTGATAAAGAAAAATCTCCAGAATTAATAATACTGTTCGTATAAGAAATTACTTGGTCCATATCTGCTTGGGTAAAATCCGGGGTTCCGTAAGGGTCACGATATACCGCAGCATTTAAATTTAACCTAGCCAAGAAGCCATATACCGCTGATTGTGTCATTCTACCCGGACCTTTATCCGTATTAATTACATCTACCACGGATAACAATTCACTTTCAATGTAATCAATAGCATCTTGTGTTCTTAATACCTCAGAAAGTTCTTCAGATGATTCTTTCTTAAGCACAATACCCCAACTATCTAACAATAGCATATTCAAATAAGCTCTAAGTGCTTTCATTTCATACAACGCACCGGCTGCTTCCGCATCACCATCCTCTGCCAAAGGCTTTAATACTTCTATTGCTGCCAAGGTTCTTGATATATTGGTTGTAAGCTCGTTCCATCCACTGGAAATTAAATCATTTGTTGGAGTGAAATTATGGCTATGCGCTGCCAAAAATTTACCACCATCAAACCAATCTGATCCACCACGATAAGGCAAAATTGCTTCATCTGATGGTATTAATTGAAGTCCATAATAATTGGTATGTCTCCAGGTCCAAGAGATATAGCCATACGCAGGTGCAATTGCCCCGCTAATAACTTCTGCCTGAGCACCCGTTAGCGATTCGTCTAATAATTCTTCGTCTAAGTCTGTACAGCTCCAAGTCAAAAAAGACGCTAGGAACAAGGATGTTATAATTAGTTTATTTTTCATTTTGAAACTATTTTTTTCTTTAAAAGGATACGTTTAAGCCAAACAAGATTGTTCTTGATGAAGGATAGGTGTACCTATCAATACCAAAAGTCTGTATACCATCTACTTCACTACCAGTATTTACTTCTGGGCTATACCCGGTATAATCGGTAATAGTAAATAAATTTTGACCGGTTAATGAAAATCGGATATCACTTACATAATTATCCAAGCCAATTTTACTGGCTAAAAGGGTATACCCTAAAGTAGCATTGTTCAACCTCAGGTAAGCGCCATCTTCTAAGTACCGTGTAGATACCTCATTTGAATTACTAACATCTTCATCAGGAAATTGAATAGCAAAATCTGTAGTATTTAAATTTCTACTAAGTTGCCCTTTTGAAAAAGAAGACATAGCTGTATGATTGTAAATCTTATTCCCAGATACACCGTTAAAATTAAATCCTAAGTCAAAATTCTTATAGTCGAAATTCAAGTAAAATGCATAGATAAAGTCTGGTGCTGCACTACCTGCTGCAATACGGTCATCATCTAAGATTTCACCATCACCATTTACATCTCTAAATTCATTTAAACCATCCGCTCCAATACCTATGAACTCTTTCATATAGAAAGTACCAATAGCTTCATTGTTTAAATAACCATTTATCGTAGCCCCAGTTTGCCCTGCACCTTGTGCCGAACCAGTTGTAATAATTTCGAATGGAGAATCTGTAACTTCATTTTTAATAAACGTAGCGTTACCACCAATATTAAAAGAGAAATCTGAACCGATCATGGTTCTATAATCTAAAGCGAATTCTACACCTGAGTTATGAATTTCTAAATCTTCTAAATTGGTCCAAATCTTTTCCGTAGGCTGAATAGGGTCTACTCTATTTGCAAACAGAACAACATCGGTAGTAACTTTATTAAAGTAATCTACGGTACCTGTTATCTTATTATTAAACAATCCAAAATCCAAGCCAATGTTAGTTTGTGTTGCTACTTCCCATTTTAAGTTAGGGTTTGCCGTACGTGCAGGTACAGTACCAAAAGGATAGCCATCTAATGTGGTAGCACTATCATCTAAAGGATAAGTGTCATTATCACTTTTGCTATCGGTATAACTTGCCAAAGAAACCTTATTATCAATACCTTCTTGATTTCCTGTTTGTCCCCAACTAAGGCGAAGTTTTAAGTTATTTACAACATCGTTTTCTGCCAAGAAAGTCTCTTTGCTAATATTCCAGCCTAAAGCAACCGAAGGAAAATATCCGTATTTATTATTTGCCCCAAACTTAGAAGAACCATCTGCACGCATAGTTGCCGTTAGTAAATACTTATCTTGGTAGCCATAATTTAATCTACCAAAGAAAGACTGCAATTCATTTTTCTCAGCTATTGAAATTAGGCTTGTAGGAAACTCTTGACTACTTATTTGATCTTGATATCTTGGATCAATATCATTATTTGCAAAGCTCTCCAATTCAAATTTCTTCTGCTGAAATAATACTTCTTGATATGAATGACCAACTAAAATTGTAGCACTATGCTCACCTTTATCAAAAGTATAGGTCAAGGTATTATCTATTTGAGTGTTTTCATTTGTTGTCACCCATGAATTTAAATACCCTTGATTTAAATCTTCTAATAATGCATAAGGAGAAAGCTGTTGATCGCGGTTTGTAGAGGAATAATCTACACCTAGATTAAGTTTATAAACCAAACCTTTTACAATTTCTACGGATGGCGAAATATTTGCTAATATGCGATTACTATTAGATTCATCTAAATAAAGCTCATTACGAACTAACGGATTTAATCTGTTATCATTTAACAACGTAGGAGAACCATTTGTATATAACGGAATAGTAGGATTCAACTCTAACATATCTGTCACCGTAGCGCTGGCATCTGGTCTATTGTTTAAAGTTCTAGAAGCGGTTAGGTTTAAATCCACATTCAATTTACCATCAAAAGCTTTCTGATTTAAGTTTAAACGACCAGAATATCTTTTTAATGAACTGTTAGCAAAAGTACCTTGTTGATCATCTATACCTACAGATGCGAAATAAGTAAACTTATCTGTAGCACCACCACTCATAGAAAAATTAACATTCTTTGAAACTCCGGTTCTTGTTAATTCATCTTGCCAGTCCGTATTTGCACCACCATCTAGTAAGGTTCCACCAACTGCTGGCACTTGTCTTCTAAACTCATCTGCAGAGAACACATCAATTTTATTTGCAAGGGTTGCAAACGCCGTAGTAACAGAAACATTCATTTCAGTTTTACCAGCCTTACCTTTCTTAGTAGTAATAACAATTACACCGTTTGCTGCACGCGCACCATAAATAGCAGCTGCAGAAGCATCCTTTAGAACATCCATAGATTCAATGTCTTGAGGATTGATAAAATTCAAAGGATTTGAGCCTACTCCAGTAGTTGTGTTATCGATTACAAAACCATCGATAACAAATAAAGGAGAGGTACCAGATCTAAAGCTACCAATACCACGAATTACGATATTTTGAGACGCTCCTGGTTCTCCACTTACAGAAGTAATGTTTACCCCGGCAACTTTACCTTGTAATAATTGACCTGGATTTGCTACCACACCTTTATTAAAGTTTTCACTTTTAACGGATGAGATAGACCCTGTTACATCTGATCGTTTTTGGGTACCGTACCCAACTACAACCACATCATCTAATTGTGTGGCATCTTCTATTAATTCTACATTAATAGTTGTACGCCCATTTACAGCTACTTCTTGTGTTGAATACCCTAAGTAAGATACTATCAATACATCTGTGGCTTCTGCGTTAATTACAAAATTACCATCAAAATCACTTGTTGTACCGTTTGTAGTTCCCTTCACTTGAACCGTTGAACCTGGTAAGGGTTGCCCGAATTCATCTGTCACCACTCCCGATACATTGTCTTGCGCCCACATAATGGAGGCAAAACCAAGTAAGCAGAAGTTCATTAAAAATTTTAATTTTTTCATACAGTTTGGTTTAATAAAATTTGTTGTTTTTTTATTTCAGGAATTAAGATTGAGTTCTAGAAATTCTTAAATCCTAAAATTAATTTGAGCTGCAAAAGTAGTTTTAGCGATACAAGCGACTGTTAACTTAAGATCACGTTTACATTAGCTTATTTGACCAAAATTGAGCTTTTGTTAACTTAGTATTAAGTTAACGTTTGTAATCGGCTTTAAGAATTCTGCAGCAGAAATCATCTTGTTAAAGTAGATTTATTTTAACAAAATAACAATTAAAATAGCAATAAATAATCAAATTCTAATTTAAAGGTCTAATATTTTAATTATTTTGTAAAAAATCTCATTATTCTCGTAAATACCCTGGAATTCTTGAGACATAGGACCATAGGCAAAAACAGGAACCATTACGCCCGTATGATCGTGCGTAGTAAAATCAGCTTCAATTTCATGTTTAAGTATATTACCTTGAGGAATGGTTAACCCACCAGTTTCATGATCTGCTGTAATAATAACAAGAGTGTTTTTATCCGCATCAGCAAATTTTAATGCTTCAGTGATTGCCCTATCAAAAGATATACTTTCATTTATAACTCCTGTAATATCATTTTCATGACTATAGCTATCAATTTTAGCTCCTTCCGTCATTAAGAAAAAAGGCTTCTTTTTATTATTCAAAAAAGTAAGTCCGTTTTTAGTAGCAACCGACAATTGATCCACATATCCTTCTAAAGATTTTATCTTAATATCAGCAAACCACGCACCTACTTTATCATCTTCACTAGCACCAATGGTGGCTATATCTGAATTCATTTTAAATCCGGACTCTTCAATATTCGCAACAGTGGTAGTTGGTCTCGATATGAATAATTTTAATTTAGAAGTATGTAAGTCAGATGCAATGTCCGCAACCAATCCCCTATCTGTTCTATGGGCAAAAAAGGAAGAAGGTGTAGCTCCTGTTATCTCATCTGTAGTTATTACCCCAGTGTTAAATCCATTTTCAGATAGTATTTCAGTAAGGTTTGGTATTGCCCTACCGTTAACATCTGTACCAATTGCTCTATTATTGGTTTTTTGACCTGTGGCAATTGCACTACCTGCACCAGCAGAATCTGTAGTAAAATCATCGGCAGATTGTGTTTTTATAAAACCTACACTTTTTATTTGTGTTAAGGTTAGCTCCCCGTTGTTAGCTAAAACTGCTGATGAAATTTGCGCAATCCCATTACCATCGCCAATCATTAAAATAATATTCTTAGGCGTACGATTTGCCTTATCAGATTCAAATGTTGGTTTATATACTTTCGAGAAAATTGTATTCTTGACTATTCTTTCCTTTAAAGAAGAAACATACTGCACGCACTTATTAGGCATATCAGTATTTATAAAATCTACACCCATGTTGGCAAAAGCTTTCCAAGCGGATTTAGAATCTGGAGTTGCCCAAAAACGAAATGGCTTTTCTAAATCATGTACCTTTTCTATAACTGTAGTAACCTTATTATAATCATCTACGGTTAGTCTGCCTTTACCATTCCATTCAGAATAATTTTTAAAACTTAAACTTACCATGGCAATTTTATCAAGTGTCTTAGCATCCTTAATAGGTTCTGTACTTTGATAATCGAAAGAAATAAAATCTGGATAGTCTACAAACTCTTCTAAAGCCGGTCTATTACCAGAAATAATGATTTTAATATTTTCATTATTAATAATAGTTGGGTAATCTTGTAAGCTACCAACGATAGCATTTAGCGTTTTATAAGCTCCTGTTTTAACATCTACCATTAACTGAATCTCTTTATCTGAAACCATTTTTAAGGCAATTGCTTCTCTTAATGGATTTAAATACAAACGCTCTAAAGTTTTGTATTGATCAATTTCATTATACTTATGCGCAACCATTAATTTATTATCGACATAAAATACATCTACTTCAATAGATTGCACCTCTGCACCAAATGCTTTCCAGAACGGAACATTCTGTTTGTAATCATTATGAGAATGAACCTTAAAATCTTGAGAAAACCCTGTAGAAATACTAGTTAAAAACAAAAAAATTACTGCTATTCTTACAAGTCTCATAATTCAAAAATATAATGAAGAAAATCTTAATTTGCGGTTTTACCTTAAAAAAATTCGGTTTGCAAATATTATAACTAAAACCCAATATTAACTTAAGCTAAGGTCAAGTAAAGATTAAGTTGATGTCAACATGCTCATATCTATTTACATTTTTTACACGTTTGAAACACTTTTTTATTTATTTTTGGAATCTACCATAACCACCAATGACCGAAAATATAAAACAAATGTTCAGTAAAATGAACGACGAAACTCGTGAGGAAGCCCTTGACTGCCTAATGTCTGAGTTTAACTTGGAAAGCACCAAGTACGTTAAAAAAAACTGGATTATAGGAGGTCGTATACCGGAAGAGAACCAGGAGAAAATTGTTCGTATTTTTCAGAACTTATTAAGAACTCAAGTTTTTAAGATCAAAGAAATAAAGGTTAAGCTTTAAGATCTAGCTTTATAATATTTCACCAACTTCAAGTTTTAATGCTACTCCGCTAATTTTTAAAGCGAAAGATTTTTCAATTAAATAATTTAGAAGTTGAGCACCTTGTTTACCACTTAACCCGTTGGCATGAATATTTGAAATACAATTTCTACGCTCATCGGTAAATCCTATTTTTGGGCTATATGTGGTGTAAATACCCATACTTTCTGGAGAAGACAAACCTGGTCTTTCACCTATACATACAGCCACAAAATCTGCATGAAACAATTCTGCCACAGCATCACCTATTGCTACCCTACCCTGTTCCACAAGAGCAACTGCAAAAGAATAGTTATCGTTTAAATTTAGTAAAAGATGATCTAGCACCTTAAAAGCATTGGTGTTTACCGCTTTTGCCGAGAGTCCGTCAGTAATAACAAAAACAATATTTACCCTTTCAATCTTTTCTAAATTAGCATTTAACAGCAGCTGTCTACCAAGATCAGGTCTTTTTAAATATTCAAGCCTATCGCTTGCTTCACTTTTAAACATATAATATGGTATTGCTTGCTCTTTACATTTTTGAGACAGAATACCAACATCTAACTTGGTTACAATAGCATCTTTTGCCATCGCATGTGCATGTTTTAACGCCAATACTTCTGTCAACGGCAGACCCGTACCCACATTACCTAGTGCTACTCTTGCTTTGGTATGCTGTTTTAGTTGTTGCCATTTATTAGCTAGGGGTATATTCTTACTCATAAATTCAATAACAACTTATTTGTTTCACCCACCCTACATTTGTTGCCCAACTCATCAATTATACCCATTTTCAACAACCAAGCTTCAAACTCTGGCGCAGGTTTTTTACCTAATACTTTACGCAAATACAGTGCATCATGAAAAGAGGTAGATTGGTAATTTAACATAATATCATCTGTACCTGGCACACCCATAAAAAAATTACATCCTGCCACACCTAGTAAGGTCAGTAAATTATCAATATCATCCTGATCGGCATCTGCATGATTGGTATAACATACATCCATCCCCATAGGTAGCCCCATAACTTTGGCACAAAAATGATCTTCCAATCCGGCTCGTATGATCTGCTTTCCGTCAAACAAATATTCCGGACCAATAAAACCAACGACCGAGTTCACTAAAAAAGGATCAAAATGTCTAGCAACTGCATAAGCCCTAGCCTCCATTGTTTGCTGGTCAACACCATGATGAGCATTTGCAGATAAAGTGGACCCTTGACCGGTTTCAAAATACATACATTGTCTACCTACGGTACCTCTATCCAATTCTAAAACAGCACCATGGGCTTCTCTTAAAATACTTAAGTCTATACCAAAAGATTTATTGGCTTTTTGTGAACCGGTGATAGATTGAAACACCAAATCGACCGGAGCTTTATCCATAATCTGTAATGCCGTTGTCACATGGCACAACACACAACTCTGGGTGGGTATATCATACTTTAAACGAACATCATCAAGCATTTTCAATAAATTGATAGTCACATTAGGACTATCTGTTGCAGGATTAATACCTATAACCGCATCACCACAACCATACAACAAACCATCTATAGTACTTGCTAAAACACCTTTCATATCATCCGTTGGATGGTTGGGCTGTAACCGCACTGAAACATGACCTTTTAAGCCGACCGTATTTCTAAAACGGGTAATTACCTGAATTTTAGAAGCAACGGCGATTAAATCTTGATTTCGCATCAACTTACATACAGCAGCAACCATTTCTGGAGTCAATGCTCTGCTAATTTTTAGAATATCTTGACCAGATGTAGTGTTTTCTAGCAACCAATCTCTTAGATCACCTACCGTAAAATGAGAAATATTTTCAAAACCTATATTATCATGAGTATCAATTATTAATCGGGTGACCTCATCTGAATCGTAAGGTACTATGGCTTCATTTAAAAAAACTTTTAAAGACAATTCACTCAATACATATTGAGCCGCAATTCTTTCCGTATTACTATCAGCTGCCAAACCAGCTAAAGCATCGCCCGATCTTAACGGACTAGCTTTTGCCAAAACAGATTTTAAATCATCAAAAAGATAATTCTGTTTCCCCAATGTAAATCGATAAGCCATGCTACTTTTTCCGGATTAAAAATACATACGCCAAGCTACAAGCAATAAAAATGATGAAGGCCGTAAATTGAAGGTATGCAAAAGCCAGTACACAAATTAAGGAAATTACGACCGCGGTCATAGCACTAACGGTTGAAAATAATGCATTAAAATCGGCATGCCGATACAAATCTAACCCAGGTACCGATGACGACACAGAAGCATTCTTTTTTCTTAACACCAATAAGGATGCACTAACTGCTAAATACATACATACCGCTCCAAAAACCGACAACTCAATTAAAAACCCAGTTTGGCTACTCCAAATAGCAACAAGGCTAATGATAAAAACTAACGCCGAAGCAACGGCTCTCTTAGAAATTCCTTTAATTTTTAAATCTGGTAACAAAGGTTCTAGCTGTGTAGTAGCTGCAAAAGCAATTCCCTGTAAGGATGCTATGAGTCCAAATAAACCAATAAATGTAAATAGTTGCACTAAAAAATGCTCTTTACCCAATATCAATGCCATAGATGCCGGCATGGGGTGATTTTCATTCAATATATCCATACTCTCTGGCAATGTCCAATCTATACCTCCAGCAGCAAGAAACAGTACTAAGAGAGCTAAAGTCAATAAGGTAAAAAAAGCTAGATTATACCCTTTGGTGATTGTTTTTCTAAACCCCTTTCTATCTATTGACTTAGTCATAAGGGATATTCCTTCAATGGCCAAAAACAACCAAATTGCATACGGAATAGCCTGAACAAAGCTATCAACATCTAATGACCCAACTCCTGAATTCATGAGGTTTTCCATTTGAAAAGAGCCAACGACCGAACCTTGATACAAAAATAATTCTGCAATAGCCAATAAGGTCAAAATCACCAATAGACGCACCCCTACGTGCATTTCAAAAAGATTTATGATAGAGAAAAATAATATAAATAGTGTAGCTATCCAGGGAGACATTGTTAAATCATCTAATAAAAAACCTAAATATTCACCTAAAGAACTGGCAATTGCCGGAGTGGCAAATAAAAATTCGAACAGAATAGCAAGTCCTACAAAATAGCCCCATTTCGTACCAAAAGCTTTTTCTACATACGAATGCGGACCATCAGCATTAGGATAAACACATGCCAGTTCAATTAAATTTTGCACTAGACCAAAATACATTAATGCTGCAACTGCCACAGGAACAAAAAACCATAACGGCCCGGTAATGGCCCAACCTAAATTCCAACCGAAAGATTCACCAGAAATAACCATGCCTACACCAATTGCCCAAATAGCAAAAACTCCAATTTTCTTAGATATGGCTGGCTCTTCGGTAATCTTCATTTAAATATGATTTATGATTCTAATTACTAACATTCACCTTAAAGCTAAGATTAATTATGAAAGCATATGTCCTTTACATATTTAATAAGCTAGAATTTACACAGAAGTATGAAATCAATAAAAACAATAGCTTCATTTTTAAATATCAATAATTCAAGATTGTCGTATTTTAAATTAAAATAAAAATTAGTGCATAAAAAAACCGACACATTATGAAGATGCATCGGTTGTTCAACTAACTCAAACTTATTCTAAACTCGCTGCAAAGATGCATTGATTAATTATATTCAAGTTTATGTAAACATCAAGCTAACTTTAAATTCCTGCATTTTTTTATTCTTGAAAAAGAAATAAAAAGCATTTAAAAATCTACCCGAAATTTTACTTTCTACCATTTTACTATAATTCACTTTCAAAACAAAGAATAGTTAACCGTATTCAATAACATAATTAGATGCATTAAAGAAATAAGAAATAGTTTAAAATTAAAGAGAAAGATAGATGATGTACTGTATTACAAATTTGTATTTGACCGACTCGGTAATTATATTAATACTTAACCATTTAAGTTCTTATCATGAAAAGCCAGCAATCAAGATACTAAGCAAACTTGTGACACTAATTAATGACTTTAATCATAAAAAAGAAAGAGAAAAGGTATATGAAGGACTTAATTTTTCTTTTTTTTATAAAAAAATCACTTACAATATTAGTGAATACACTAATAAACAATCCTCATTTTGTTATTAACAGAGGGTGTTAATAACATTTATGTGCATTTCATCGAATAAAACCAACTTTTCGTCGTTAATGAATAAAGTTTAAATATTTTCGGAATGCGCTAATAAAATAGCGAGATAAAAACTACCACCATTTACATGAAATTTTTCCCTACCAAAGCCTTTTTCGTCCCTGTAGCAGCCATTGTATTTCTTTTAAGTTTATCCTCTTGTGGGAAAGACTATGACCTTGTTTCAGAGTTCGTAGTAAGAGATAACGTTGAAAAAATAACTAACAATGATTCTGAAAACACTAATTTTGGAATAACCGTAAGTAACAACGTTAGTAGCACTCAAAGTAAATAAAGTACACTTTCTATTATAAAAGTTTATGTCCGGTTTCAGTAAACCGGTGAATTTAACTTTACTTTATTCTAGTAAGATATATCACATTATATCAATCAGCGGCATATCCTAATTCTCTTTTTTTAATTAAAAAAAAGGTAATCACTTTTTATCTTCTAATTTCATTGGCCTAAATAGCTAACAAGGCATCCTTTATTATTCAAATATCAAACCCAAATACAATACAATCATATTGTAGCATTTTCTAGTAACTTTGTAGTACTAAAAATTCTTCGCTATTTGTATACGATAATTGACATAGAAACTACCGGAAACGGTATAAAGGGCAATCGCATTACCGAAATTTCAATATTTAAATATGACGGACATGAGGTTGTAGATGAATTTACATCTCTGGTAAATCCTGAATGTGAGATACCCTCTTTTATTACCGGACTTACCGGCATTGATAATGACATGGTAAGAAATGCTCCATTATTAGAAGAAATAATTCCACAAATAGTAGAGATTACCAAAGACACTATTTTTGTAGCCCATAGCGTCAATTTTGACTACAATGTCATAAAAAACGAGTTTAAACTATTAAGTCATGACTTCTCTAGAAAGAAATTATGTACGGTTCGTTTGTCAAGAAAATTATTACCTGGCTACAACTCTTACAGCTTAGGTAAATTAACCGCAGCATTAGGCATTCCTTTAACTGACAGACACCGAGCAAGAGGTGATGCACACGCAACAGTTCTTTTATTCCATAAATTACTTAGAGCAGAAAATGCCGATTCTGTTTTTAAACAATTCTTGAATTCAAAATCTCAAGAAGCAACTTTACCTCCTGGACTACCAAAAGAAGAATATCTTAAACTCCCTACCACTGCAGGAGTGTATTATTTTAAAGATCAAAAGGGTAAGATTATATATGTTGGTAAAGCTAAGAACATTAAAAAAAGAGTGTTAAGCCATTTCTATGATAAAAAAACAAAGGAGATAACTTTATGTGCCGAAACTGCATCTTTAGATTTTAATGAAACCGGCAACGAGCTTATTGCTTTACTAAAGGAATCTGCAGAAATTAAACACCACTACCCTAAATACAACAGTGCTCAAAAAAGATCCATTCAGAAATATGGTGTTTTCACCTATGAAGACCGAAACGGCATTATACATCTTGCATTCAATAAAATTAAGATGACTCCTAATCCGGTTGCTATTTGTTATAGTCCTACAGAAGCCAGACAGTATTTAGAAACCCTTTGCAGCACTTTTGAGCTTTGCCCAAAATATTGCCATCTTCAGGAAAACGTAGCTGTGTGTTCTCATTACAAAATTAAACAGTGCATTGGTATTTGCTCTGACCTAGAAATGGTAGAAAATTATAACCAACGTGTTCAAGAAGCTTTGCAAAGTATTAAAGATGTTGCTTCAACCTTGGTCATAAAAACCAATGGCAGAACTTTAGATGAAAACGGATTTGTGGTTATCAGAGAAAACAATTATGCCGGTTACGGCTTTGCTCCTGCGGATATAGCCATAGCACAATTTGAAGATCTTGAAATGTTCATAACACCACAAAAAAATACGCTGGAAACCCAGCGTATTGTTGAAAGCTATATAAGAAATCATCCTAATGCCGTTTATGCCCTATAATCTTAAACGATTATAGGGTTGTAGGACAAACATAATCTGTCTTCTCTAAATCTTCGTTTTTAAGTGCTCCGTATCCACCTTTAACATCAATTAGGTTGTGAATTCCTCTACTCTTCAATATTGAAGATGCTATTACAGAACGGTACCCACCTGCACAATGTACTAAGAATTCTCCTTTTTCAGGAAATTCTGACAAATGCTTGTTCAGCTCACTTAACGGAGTATGTACAGCACCAACTAAATGCTCACTTTGGTATTCCCCATCTTTACGAACGTCAAAAACACCAATATCACCTTTATCTATAAGAGCTTTGGCTTCAGAAGAGGTAATAGAAGTTATTTGGTCTATCTCCTTCCCAGCATCTTTCCAAGCATCAATTCCACCCTTTAAATATCCAATGGCGGCATCGAAACCTACACGAGACAATCTGGTGATAGCCTCTTCTTCTTTACCTTCTGGTATTACCAATAATAAAGGTTGTTTGGTATCTGCAATTAAATCTCCCACCCACGGAGCAAAATCACCATTAAGCCCTATAAATATTGACCTTGGTATATGACCTTTTACAAATTCATCTTGATGTCTTACATCCAATACCAAAGCTTCGGTATCATTTGCCGCTTTTTCAAATTCATCTGGAGATAGCGCAACATTACCACGATTTAAAACGGCATCAATATCTTCATATCCCTCTTTGTTCATTTTTACGTTCAAAGGAAAATATTTTGGTGGCGGTAACAACCCGTCCGTTACTTCTTTAACAAACTCTTCCTTGGTCATATCAGCCCTTAAGGCATAGTTCATCTTTTTCTGATTGCCTAAAGTGTCAACCGTCTCTTTCATCATATTCTTACCACATGCAGAACCCGCACCATGTGCTGGGTATACGGTAATATCATCTGCTAAAGGCATAATTTTGGTTCGTAAGCTATCAAACAACGTACCTGCCAATTGTTCTTGAGTCATATCGGCAGATTTCTGTGCAAGATCCGGTCTACCTACATCACCTAAAAACAAGGTGTCTCCAGAGAAAATTGCATAATCTTTGCCATTTTCATCCTTTAAAAGATATGTGGTACTTTCCATAGTATGACCTGGTGTATGAAGTACTTTAAAAATTATCTTCCCTAGTTTAAATTCTTGACCGTCTTCGGCTATGATAGCATCAAAAGTAGGATTAGCGGTTGGTCCATAAATAATGGGCGCACCGGTTTCTTTAGATAAAGTTACATGCCCACTAACAAAATCTGCATGAAAATGGGTTTCAAATATATACTTGATCTTAGCATTGTCATTCTCTGCTCTTTTCACATACGGACTCACCTCTCTCAGCGGGTCAATTATTGCCACTTCACCATCACTCTCTATATAATATGCTCCTTGAGCCAAACAACCTGTATATATCTGTTCTATATTCATACGTTACTATTTTAAAGTTCAAAACCTCTTCTCTTTTAAGATACGAGATTTATTTAATTTAAGCTTCTTTTAGCGTTAGCCATTCTACTATTTTCATAGGCTATTTTTGCAGCCAATAATGAAATCTCATTGGGATCATCAAAGAAATTAACCGCTTCTTTTGTTTTCACGAATAAAAATTCTCGCTGCAGTTCTTTAATAATTCCGGTATTGAAAATGATATCTCGCGTTGGTCCAATTGCTCCCGCTATAAAAAACTGAAGTCCTCTTTCTCGAATATCATGTATTAGTTTAGTTAACATATCTGCTGCGGTAGCATCTATATAATTAATAGATTCCGCATTCAGTATAATACCTTTTAATTGGGGTCCTTTTGCCTTTATATGCTTTAATAACTGCTTTTTAAAATAAGCGGAATTACCAAAATACAATTGTGAATCAAATCTGACAATTAAAAGATCATTACGCACTACCACCTCATCTGCAAAACGAACAACATTCTTATAATAATCAGAATTACCAATATTACCTATCTCTACAAAATGTGGTTTAGATGTTCTATACACCATTAATAGCAAAGAACATAAAACACCTATTAGAATACCTTGGGTTACACCTACAAACAAAGTGATTACAAAGGTTATCAACATGACAAAAAACTCGTCTTTACGGTTTAGCCATAAATGTTTGAAGTAGGATATATCTATAAGTTTTACAACGGAGACCATAATGATACTCGCCAAAATAGCATTGGGCAAATACTGAAACAACGGTGTCAAAAACAATAAGGTCAATACCACAAGAACAACGCTAAAAATAGCCGATAAATTAGTTTTAGTACCAGCTTCATAACTGATTGCCGATCTAGAAAAACTTGCCGTCACCGGATAACCTTGAAAAAATGACCCTACAATGTTCGACGACCCAATAGCTATTAATTCTTGATTTGCATCTATAGTATCTTCACCAGTTTTATCTTCTATGGCCTTACCAATAGAAATAGCTTCTAAATACCCAACCAAAGCCAGGGCAATTGCAATAGGCGCCAATTTCTCCATATCTATTACATCTAATATTGGCATTACAAAAGATGGAAATCCGCTAGAAACTTCACCCACTAATTTTATACCATAAACATCTAGGTGAAATAGATATACAGCCAATATACCTAACACTACTATTATTAAAATTCCAGGAATGTTTTTACTCCATTTTTTAAAGCCCAACAACAACCCTATACCTACCAAACCAATACTAAAATCTACCCAATTGATTTCACCTAGTTTGTAAAAAATATTAAATATGGTTTCGTAAATTTTATTGCTTCCGGCAACGGAAACACCTAACAAATGTTTGAGCTGACTTAGTACAATAATTATCGCTGCGGCAGAGGTAAACCCACTAATTACAGGTTTAGAAAGAAAATTGACTAAAAAACCCATGCGAAGCACGCCTAGAATAAACTGAATAGCCCCAACCATTAAAGTGAGCAAAACAACCATTGCAATGTAGTTCTCCACTCCTGTAATTGCCAGCGTACCAAGACCCACGGCTACCAATAGCGAATCCATAGCAACAGGACCCACGGCTATTTTACGTGATGTTCCTAAAAATGCATAGGTAAGTATTGGTAAAAGCGAAGCATACAAACCGTGAACCGGCGGAAGACCAGCGATCATAGCATACGCCATACCTTGTGGCACCAATACGATACCCACGGTAAGACCGGCCAACAAATCTTTTATGAAGTAAGCTTTTTTATAGGTAGAAACCCATTCCAAAAAAGGGAATATGTTTTTCACGCTGTAAATTTAATCATTCTTTAGGGTACGGAAAGCAGATTCTAAGATAGTTCCTTTATGCATTTAAAAGTCTATTGAACTCCAAAGCTTTCGCTACCCAAAAATCAAGGTCATCTTCCGCATCAAATCCGTCAGGACCAACAAATAGAAAACCTCGCAAAGGCTTTCCCGTAAAATCCATTGGTCTGCTACCCGGTTTATTTAAGAGTTCTTCATAATTCAATTTACCAACACGCACCATCAACTTATCTTCTTCACTTTTTTTATCGAACATTATACCCAAACACATTTTTCCATTAGCCATAAATATAAGACCACCCATCATTTTCTTCTCCTCTAATTCCGCTTTTCCTTTTAAGCGAGGTCTAACCCTATCTGCCAAATACTCACTATATGCCATAGCCTAGAAATTAAATTCTTCTGTTTTCAATTCTGTGTACACTACTTCTTCTGAAATTGAAGCGATATTACCAGCATAGTTTTTACCGCGTAGTTTGCCCACTGTGTGCGCTTGTAATTCTAGATTGTTATCTGTATTCAGCAGTGCGGTCAATTCTTTTTCAAAATCTGCATGTGATGAAAGCCATTGCTCTTCCATATCTTCAGAAAGCATTAAGGGCATACGTGGTTCTTTCAATTTTGGGTTATTATGAATTTTAGCCATCATACCATTACCCACGGTGGTCACTATTGAAAAAGAATTGATTATACCACCATGTTCAGGGTGTACCCATTTAGACCAAAGCGCAGCCAGCGCTAATGGTTCATTATTTTTTCGTTGGATAAAAAACGGATAAGTGTTATTATCAAAGTGATGATGCTCATAAAATCCGTCTACATAAAATATGCAACGTTTCTCATTAGCGGCATCTCTAAATGCGGGTATATCAAAAATGGTTTCTACCCTAGCATTCAAGGTGCTGTTCCAAATTTTCTTTTGTTGTTCAACGTTATTTACCCAGTGCGGTATCAACCCCCAAGTAGCTACTATGGGATAAAATGGATCTTCATTGGTATACACCAAAACCTCAGGATGTGAAAAACCAGATGCATGATGAAGCGGCAAATCGGTTAAAGAACCCAATTTTTCAACAATCTCTTCAATTGCCTTTAAATCTTGGCTTTTCTTTGCTCTTTTTAGTTGCGCCTCTAAACTGGTTTTTACATCATAACACATACACTATATTTTAGCGATGAATTTACTTTATAAAGGTTTTAGTACTACTTTAAAAATTGCAGGTTCATTCTTTAAAACCATAAAGCCTTCTGCCAGGTTTTCTTGAGCCACAGCATATGGATAAAAAGTAATTGGTTCTATACATACCATATTTGGTACTTCTGTCCACAACATAAAATGACTAAACCCTTCAGAAGAAATCTGTAATGATTTTTCATCTTTTAAAGTAATAACATCTGTATTTGGCACTTGCAATGCCCTACTACCAACTTCCATAACTTCTGGTATGGTAATATTTTGTTCTGCTGTAGCAATGATAGCATTTTTAGAATGCAGCATAAATGCCGGGTGATACCCTAACATAAACGGCATACCTTCCTCTCCTGTGATTGAAAAGTTTACCGCTAATGAACCATCAACCAATTCAAACGTCTTTACAAACTCAAAATCATAGGGCCAACTTAGTTTCTCTGCCGTTGATTTCGCCGGAAACTTAGAATTTAAAACTGAGGTATTTGCCGTGTATTTTTTAGAAAATACAGCTTTACTATCTGTATGTTCCAATAAGCTATACTTCATTTCACGTAATAGTCCATGTTGGTCTTGTGTGGCGAATCCTTTAGGTGTGTGCACTTTAAAATCTGCTTCGTTGGTTGGTCCAATAAGCGGAAACATTTCCGTGTCTACACTACGCCAACCAGGGTTCCCTTTTTGGTGCATATACTCATGACCAGAAACTTGGTAGCTTACTAGCTCCCCAACCTCGATTTTTACTTGTTGATCTCCTGCTTTTAATATTGTTATATTACTCATTTATCAATCTATAAATTAATAATGCCGTTCTTTTCGTTAAAGCTTCAATGGTATTAAGATTTACTGTTTCATCTGGTGTATGAGCACCGGTACCCATAGTTCCTAAACCATCTAAACAATCTACATATTCCGCCACAAAAGAAGTATCTGCCGCACCTCTCTTACCTGGGTCATATGCCAAAACTTCGCCTTGCTTTAAATCTAAACTCACCTTGTTCAGTTTGGTCAATAATGCCTTGTTCCCTTCCGTAGGTTGCATGGCAGGGTAACTATCCCTAAAGGTTACTGTAGCAGAGGTGTGCGGTAAATTATCTGCAACTATGGCTCTCATATTATCACTGGCACGTTCTTTTTGTTCTTCTGATATAAAACGTAATCCGCCACGAACCTCGGCTTTCTGGGCTACAACATTGGTCTTACCAAACACACTTCCCTTACTGGTTATTTCATCAAACTCTACAAAAGTACCACCAACTAAAGTACCAGGATTAAAGGTCAATAAATCTTCTCCCTTTACATTTGTATAAAATCCGTTTAAAATTCTTGACATTTCAAAAATGGCACCTGCACCAGTGTTTTCACTGAATATACCAGATGAATGTGCTCTCTTACCTTCTACCTCAACCTTCCAATCAGAAGAACCTCTGCGGGCAACAGTGGCATAATTAAACCCTGTAGAGTTCTCAAAACCCAAACCGATATCGCTACGTTTTGCAGCTTCGATTAAATCATATCTACTTTTTGATAACGGACTACCGGAACTTTCTTCATCTCCCGTATAGGCAACAATTATTTGAGCATCGTCTAGCAAACCGTTCTGCTGTAACGCTTTCAATGCATACAACACAATGACATCACCACCTTTCATATCATTACCGCCTGGCGCATGTGCTATAGAATCATTGACCATTTTAAAAGTCTGAAATGGACTATCCTCTTCAAAAACCGTATCTAAATGACCTATTAACAATAACTTTTTTCCTTTTGTTCCTTTAATTTCTGCAAATAGATGTCCCGCTCTATTCATTTCTTCGGGCATAGGAATCCATGTGCTTTCAAAACCAATATCCTCAAAAGCTGTGGCAAATTCCTTACCAACCTTTTCTACACCTTTAAGGTTTAGCGTTCCGCTATTGATATTCACAACTTTTTCAAGAAATGAAATTGCTTCAGCATTATTTTGCTCAATAGATTTTACAACCTTTTTCTCGGTTTTTGAAAGTTTCTGTGCATTGACATTCGTCAATAAAAACACAGCAATAAAGGCAAGTAGTAGTTTGTGATGCATGTGGTCTGTTTTACATCAAATTTACCAAAAAGGGGTCTAAACAAAGATTAATTATGTAATAAGGTCTAGAAAATTGAACTACTCGAACCTTATAGCTTTTACAGGTGTTATTTTCGTAATAATATATGACGGAATTAACAGCATCAATAAACACAGCAACAACACCCCTGCATTTAAAAGAAGTATAGTCCACAAATCGATACTTACGGGTATGTATTCAATGTAGTACTCTTTAGGGTTTGGAAATTTGAATACCCTGAACTTATCTTGAATAAATATAACACCCAAACCAATAAGGTTTCCCCAGAACAAACCGACAGCAATAAGGTAAGCGGCGTTGTATAAAAATACTTTTCTAATACTCCAATTAGTACTACCCAATGCCTTTAAAATACCAATCATTGGCGTACGTTCTAAAATTAAAACGAGTAACGCCGTAATCATATTAATACCGCCAACAATGACCATGATACCAATAATAAGGGCAATATTAAAATCGAACAAACCAATCCACTCAAAGATTTTGTAATATTTATCTTTTATAGTTTTAGTATCTAAACTGGCAACCGTCTCTCCGTAAATCTCATTCGCTTTTTGATCAATATCATCAAAACTATTTAGAAAGATTTCAAAATTACCTACTTCGGTATCTTCCCATTTATTCATACGTTGAATATGCCGTATATCAGTGAATATATAGAGTCCGTCAATTTCCTCAAATCCGCTATCGTAAATACCGGTGATAGTAAATTTTCTTTGATTGGGTATTTTATCAGCCGCATCATCCCGCAAGAAAAAGGTAAAAAATGAATCGCCTACTTTTAAGTTCAGACGATCTGCCATAATTCTAGAAATAAGCACATCAGAATTCAACTCACCAGAGTAATCGGGTAAAACGCCGTCAATTAAAAACTCATTAAACGAATCCCAATTATATTCTTTGCCCACACCTTTGGCAATAATACCCTCAAAAGTTTCTTCGGTTCGTATAATACCTGCCTTAGTCGCTACAGCTTGTATATGCACAATGCCATCCACCATTTTAAAGTCGGGATAAAACTCTTGGTTCGTACTCACAGGCACAACAGAAACCTCAGAATTATTGTTATCGTAATTATAGATTTGAACGTGACCGTTGAAAGCAGTTATTTTCTCACGTATTTTTTCTTTTAAGCCTAAACCGGTGGCTATGGCAATCAACATCATAATCACACCTATTGCAATTGCTGCAATGGCTATTTTTATTATTGGTGCGGATATACTAATTTTATGCTCCTTACCCTTTATAAGCCGTTTGGCGATAAAATATTCTAGATTCAAATGATGTTATTTTTATCCAATTTCAAAAGTACAGTTTTATTATGGTTTTTGGTATTGGCAACCTGCGGAAACGACACCAAAGCAGATGCTATTGCCACAACCCCAACTAAAGAACTTGAAATAGAACAAGAAGTAAAAGAAATTATAGTAGCCGCTAACCGAACAGAAGCCTATTTACCGCTTTTAAAAGGAAAGAAAATAGCTATAGTCGCCAACCAAACAAGTGTCATTTTTAAACCTGAAGGTCATACTCATTTGGTAGATTCATTATTATCATTGGACGTAGACATTAAACACGTATTTGCACCAGAGCACGGATTTAGAGGAAATTTTGATGCGGGTGAACATGTAAAAAACAGCACGGATGTAAAAACGGGATTAGATTTGATATCGCTACATGGTAAAAACAGAAAACCAAGTCAAAAACAATTGGATGGTTTAGATGTAGTATTGTTTGATATACAAGATGTGGGGGCTCGTTTTTACACCTATATTTCTACTATGCAATTGGTGATGGAAGCTTGCGCCGAAAAAGGAATTCCTGTTATAGTGCTAGATAGACCAAACCCAAACGGACACTACGTTGACGGACCCACCATGGAAGCAGCACACACTTCTTTTTTAGGAATGACCGAAATACCCTTAGTTTACGGAATGACCATTGGTGAATATGCCAACATGATCAATGATGAACTATGGCTAGAAGGTGAAAAAAAAGCAGATTTAACCGTAGTCTCTTTAGAAAACTGGACGCATGATATGTTTTACAGTCTACCAATACGCCCTTCTCCAAATTTACCTAATGATACTTCCATTAGTCTATACCCAAGTTTAGGAATGTTTGAAGGCACCAATATCAATGCAGGTCGCGGAACGGAATTTCAGTTTCAACGTTACGGAGCTTCATTTTTAGATCCCCACGTGTATGATTTTACCTATACTCCCGAGCCAAATTTTGGTTCTAAATACCCAAAGGAAGAAGGTAAATTGTGCTACGGAAAAGACTTATCTAAGTCTGAACGCATGAACGAAGTTACTATGGATTACATTATTGACGCTTATACCAATTCGGTCGATAAAAGTAAATTCTTTATCACTAGCGGTTTCACAAAACATGCAGGTAACGAAAAGCTACAAAAGCAAATTGTAGCCGGTGCCTCCAATACCGAAATAAAAGCGACTTGGCAAGAAGGCATTGAAAAATTCAAGAAAATTAGAGCAAAGTATCTACTTTACTAAAGGTTGTTCATTAACCACATCTGCTAGGTTACTACCATCTGTTGTAGGTTTTCTGTACCCAACAAATGGATATTTCAGTAACGAGCTAATTTGACCGTTGGCCACCTCATCTGGGAATGTGTCTACGCCGTAGATAATTTTCTCTCGATCTAAATGCATGTAGGTACCGAACAAGCGATCCCACCAAGAGAATATATTACCGTAATTAGAATCTGTATATGGTAACACGTAGTGGTGATGTACTTTATGCATATCTGGCGAAATCAACACCCAGCTAATTGCTTTGTCCACACTTTTTGGCAATTTTATGTTCGCATGGTTAAATTGCGACAATACTACAGATAAACTTTGGTACAACATTATAATGCCTATAGGCGCACCAACGATAAAAACCCCAACAAGGGTAAACATATACCTGATCAAACTTTCTAAAGGATGATGTCTATTTGCTGTGGTAGTATCTACATTATGATCCGTATGGTGCACCAAATGAACCATCCACAAAGGTTTTACACGGTGCTCTACCAAGTGCGCCAAATATGCCCCTATAAGGTCAAGCAAGGCAACACCTAAAAACACATACGCCCATAATGGCATTTCTGGCAACCAATTGATAATTCCGAAATCATTGGCAACCGTCCAGTCAGACGTTTTCAAAAGAAAGAATGCCAACGGAAAGTTTACGATTATGGTGGTCAAGGTAAAAAAGAAATTGGGTACGGAATGCTTCCACTTATTATAAGCACCATTGAATAAGGGGACAATACCTTCCAGTATCCAGAAAAAGGTAATACCACCCACCAAAATTAAAGAGCGGTGTGCAGCAGGTATCGATTCAAAATAGGTTATTAATTGTTCCATTAAATAAGTAAGTAGTTAAATTATAAACTGCAGAAATCAACCTGCAACTCAATTATAGTATCATCAGTAAAATATTCAAAATTCTAATGATTTTGTAATTAATTACGTAATATAATAAAGTTTTATTGATTTAACCCGCTACAAATACAGGATACGTATACCATGTCATCCTTGAATTAAGGACATTAAAAAATTAAAATTTTACAACAGGGTAAACTTTATTGGGTCCATTACCCGCCAAGTACCTTGTATTTTATATGACTTTTTTAAAACGATCAGAAACTTCTTATCGTTACTTGAACATTCCATAGTAATACTTCCTCTTTCAACAGGTACGTTATGGTCAGGGTTACTTTTATAACTTACTTTTTCTAAAATTATATCTTTCCACAATACCCCGAAAGAGGTTCCTCTTTTACTAATGTTTTTAAAATTCTCGATAGCTTTAATCTCAAAGTTTGAAATTATGGTATCTACTGAAGGAATATTTTCGTTGGGCTGAGCATTTTTAACAATTGGAATCAAATATTCCACTTCGTTTTTAGTAGGTAAGATTGTTAAAAATTCTTTTTCATTCTGAGTTTTCAGGGCATTAAAAACAGTTTTTACAACCTCAGTATTTCTAAAATTTTCTTGCGCAACGGAAGTATAGGTTACCAATAAGGAAATCATCAATAAAGAAAAATAAAGGGTACGTTTCATCAATAAAGTTTTGGTTGAATAGTATATCTGAGGTAAATAAAAAACTATTAGCTAATCTAATTCAAAAACAACATTTCTTTCGGTATTTGTCTTATACCTGATTTTGGGAGCAATCTCTAAACTAGCCCCATAGCGATAATTTTTACTACTTGGGTTTAGCATATAATCAAGTTGATGTTCAATCATTTTTTCAAACGGGACTAGGAAGTCCGCCGTATCACATTGTTCAATCGTTCCTTTATTCAACAAGTTTAAAACGGTATAGACCGATTCTATGGTACTAAGACAAAGTGCTTCTGGTTGTTGTTTGATGATGAATTTTGATGCTATGCTATTATCAAAACTAACCCTATTTAACTTTTGCAAGTTCTTACTCAATTTAAGCATCTTTCTGGCACAGGGCCAGGTACCATCGAGAATGAAAATATTTGCACCTTTACCTATAAAATTATGCATTTCAGCACTACTTCTTTGAGATAGGTTAAAACTGTTTTTACCCGGGTAAAGTAAAAATGAATTTTCATTACTGTCCAATAATTCATTTACACGAGTATTATCACTAAAATCTACGCCCACTATTATTTCAGAATTTTCAAGTTGAAGATTCGTCATGTAGCCTGTACCGTTCCTTTCTTTTTTATA
The DNA here is from genome assembly GCF_039968975.1 of Maribacter sp. Lineage (GTDB taxonomy): Bacteria > Bacteroidota > Bacteroidia > Flavobacteriales > Flavobacteriaceae > Maribacter. The sequence goes on from NZ_JBDVOT010000231.1 coordinate 39,057, forward strand.
CTCTTTTGGGTGCATTAAAACAATGAAACGCGTTTTAGTCTCAATGGTATTAATATGCTCACAAATACAAGTACTTGAAGGTCTCATGCATTTGTAACATTTTACTCTTGGATTTTTATTTTGGGCTTGCAATATGAAATTCTCTTTATTATTCTAATTACTTCATCAACTTCTTCATCTCCTCCACAATGTTAAAAGCAGCTGGACAAATAGCTACATTCTTTAAAGTAAGGTTACTAATTTGTTGAAATTTTTTTCTATCCGTATGTGGAAACTCACGACACGCTTTTGGTCGAACATCATAAATAGAACAATAATTGTCTGTTCCTAAAAAAGTACACGGAGTTTGTTGCAGCACATAGTCATTTTCTTCATCGACCCTTAAATAGGTTTCAATGAATTTTTGCGGCTTCATTCTAAACGATTTTGAAATACGCTCCACATCTGCATTGGTAAAAAGTGGTCCTGTCGTTTTACAACAATTGGCACAGGAAAGGCAATCGGTACGTTCAAATTCCGCCTCATGAAGGTCTTGCATTATATAGTCAAGATTCTTTGGCGGCTTCTTTCTTAGCTTCACAAAGAATTTCTTATTCTCGTTATGTTTTTCTTGTGCCTTTTTAGGCAAATCCCGTAAAACCTCTTCCATGTCTGAAATTAATTCTTCAAAACTAGCGAAGTAGTACCAAAAAGCGAGACTTTTGTAACTAGAAATACAAGAATTTTGAACAAGGACATTTTAGGAACGGCACTTTTAGATTATCAAAACGGAAACTATACCGAAGATATCACCACACATTCATCTCTGCAAGAAGAAGATATTTTGCCACTACCCTATATGTTCAGGAGTTTCAAAGATATGCCAGAGCTAGAGCAAAAGGCTTTGCAATTATGCAAAGGTGAAGTTTTGGATGTTGGTTGCGGCGCAGGTAGTCATAGTCTTCATTTACAAGAAAAAGGGTTTTCCGTTACTGGTCTAGATACATCTAAAGGCGCTACTGAAGTTAGTGCTATACGCGGACTAAAAAACATTGCACACTCTGAACTACTTAATTACGAAGGTGATAAATTCGATACTATTTTAATCTTAATGAACGGCGTAGGGTTGGCAGGCACTCTAGACGGATTGGAACAATTCTTCACCAAATTAAAATCACTCTTAAAAGATGGCGGACAAATACTTCTCGATTCCAGCGATATTATTTACATGTTCGAAGATGATGAAGATGGTGGGTATTGGATTCCTGATAACGTTAATTATTATGGCGAAGTAAGCTTTAGTATGAAATATAAGAATGAAGAAAGTGAACTTTTTCCATGGTTATATGTAGACTACAATACTTTACAAAGAGCGGCTAATTACAGTAATTTAACATGTGAACTTGTAATGGAAGGCGAACATTACGACTATTTAGCCAGATTAACTCATATGAAGTAATAGGTCACTTATTTTTCCGTTATTCTTCCTATACAAAAGAATCAGTATGTTTAAGTTTAAAAGTTTATTGCTGACAGGTATCTTAGCGTTTGCTATTTCTTGTTCCAAAAATTCGTCAGATTCTGACGAAAACAATTCGCAAACCGAAGTGAATAGAAGTTTAAATTTATTAGCTACCGGAGATTCTGCGAACGATATACTTTCAAACGACACTTACGACAAACTTTTAATAGAAATTGCATATGTCAGCGGTTTTAAACCTACTGATGAAGCTATGGCAGATTTTACGGAATATCTAAAAGAACATACGTTCAAAGAAGATATTGAACTGGTGTATAAGGAATTAACTAGTCCGTCAGAAGATGAACTTTCGCTACAGGAAATAGCAAATTTAGAAACTTCTAATAGAACAGCATTTAATACGGGTAGCACATTGGCCATCTATATTTATTTTGCAGATGCACCGGCAGAAGGTGATGACCTTGATGGCGGTTTAGTAACATTAGGTGCCGTTTACCGTAACACTTCTATGGTTATACATGAGGTAACCGTAAGGGATTTGGCTAGTCTAAGTTCTTCTATTAGTGAAGCAGACGTGGAAACAACTACCCTAAACCATGAATTTGGACATTTATTTGGTTTAGTTGACTTAGGAACCGAAATGGTCAACGATCACCAGTCTGTATCTGAAAATGAAGACGGGCAATTAGTTCCTGATAACCATTGTAATCAGGCTGGCTGCTTAATGCAAGCTGAATTACAGTTTGGTGGTTCTTCAAGAAAATCTTTACTATCAAATTCCCTTGCCCAATATGAGGCCGGCGTAAAATCTGGCTGTAGATTATCTGGCAATACCGTGCTAAGCTTATTACAACAGAATACTGCAAAAACTACTAACACAGTACCTTTAGATCCCGAATGTTTATTAGATATTCGAGCCAACGGCGGTCGCTAATCAATAAACCTATATTTTAAGGGATATTCAAATACTTATGCGTCTGCAATGACACTTTCCATTTAGGGTTGTTCATTACATAATCAACAATCATAGGTACGACCTTATCTCGAACACTCCACTCAGGTTGTAGATATAAAATGCAATTCGAATTGGTTTTTACAGCTTGTTCTTCAGCAAAAATTAAATCGTGTTTGTTATAGACTATCACCTTTAATTCATGAGCTTCGTCATAGATTCGACCTTCAGGTAATTTATTCTTTTTTGGTGAAAGACATATCCAATCCCAATCACCAGAAAGTGTATAGGCACCAGAAGTCTCAATATGGGTTTTTAAACCTTTTTCCTTTAAGGCTTTTGTAATTGGGTTCATATCCCACATTAATGGCTCACCACCGGTAATCACAATAGTATCGGAATATTTAGCTGCATTATCAACAATCTGTTCAATAGCTGTAGGCGGATGCGTTTCTGCATTCCAGCTCTCTTTTACATCGCACCAATGGCAACCAACGTCACATCCACCAACACGAATAAAGTAAGCCGCAGTTCCCTTATGAAAGCCTTCTCCCTGTATGGTGTAGAACTCTTCCATTAAGGGTAAATACACCCCTTTATTTACTTTCTCAAGTACCTCCTCATTTTTCATTCGGCAAAGATACGTTTTAGTTCATTAATTCTATAAGAAGAAGACATTGGTAAATTCTATGCTCATACGCCTACTGTTCGTACATCAAATGTTAAAAAGTAGTGATATTTATGGCTAGTCTAGTCTTTTGGATTGGTTAAAAATGCCCTATTTTTATCGAAAATATAAATAATGGCCGGTACCGCAGATTTTTTTGACCATATAGAAAAAGGATATTCCACAAAAGGAGACTATATTAATATGGGTGCAGCAATGCTTAATGGTGAGGCTGTAAAAGATGCTTTTGTAAAAATTCCGCTAAAAACATTAAACAGACACGGACTTATTGCAGGTGCTACAGGTACAGGTAAAACAAAAACGTTGCAGGTATTGGCAGAAAATTTATCTGACAAAGGTATTCCTGTAATGCTGATGGATTTAAAAGGTGATTTAAGTGGATTGGCACAACCTAGTCCCGGTCACGCAAAAATTGACGAACGTCACGCCAAAATTGGTTTTCCTTTTGAGGCTAGTAGTTTTCCTGTAGAAATACTTTCATTATCTGAACAAGAGGGAGTAAAATTAAGAGCAACGGTTTCTGAATTTGGTCCTGTATTATTGTCACGTATTCTTGACCTATCAGATACGCAATCAGGTATTGTATCCGTAGTATTCAAATACTGCGATGATCAGAAAATGCCATTATTAGATTTAAAAGATTTTAAAAAAGTACTACAATACGCTACAGGTGCCGGTAAAGCAGATTTCACCAAAGAATATGGTAGAATCTCTACAAGTTCAACCGGTGCAATTCT
>NZ_JBDVOT010000232.1:0-11236 GCF_039968975.1 Maribacter sp.
TGACTTTGTTCCGCTTATGTAACCTTGTTCTAAATACCATGACGCATTATTTCTTATTTCATGCAATGCATATAACGTTCCAAGTTTTTCAAACAACTCTTTATACTCTTGGTCATTGATAGCGCTGTTATGCTCTATAAATGACTTATAAGCTAATTCGGCACTATACGCCTTGCCAAGTGTCATTAAATGTGTTTGTACCTTTAAAAAGGCTTGATATGAAGGAATACCTTTTTTGATATATCCTCTAATGCGCATGGCAAGGGTGTAGGTTAACCTTCTTGTTCTATGCTCTAATGCATGCACATGAAATTTGGGATTATATAAATGGTCCTTGTCTGTCTTGTTGGTGTATAGCGGATTTATATTAGAAAGCTTATCGCTTAGTTGTGAGCTCAATAATTTTAGTACAGTTGAAAAACCGGCACTATTGAATTCCGCTTTGAAATCTGATAGAACACCTTTTGCGGCAAGTTGTAATAATACATTATTGTCACCTTCAAATGTGGTGAATATATCTACATCACCTTTTAAATCTGCAATCCTGTTCTCCAAAAGATAACCTTTGCCACCACATGCTTCACGGCATTCTTGAATGGCATCGTTGGCATACCATGTAATAATAGATTTGAGACCTGCAACCTGGGTTTCAACCTGTCTTTTGTCTGGTTGGGATTCATCACAATAGAGTGCCATCATTTTATCTAAAGCAATATGATACACATATGCGCTCGCTACTAACGGAATCAGCCTTAGTTGGTGAGATGGGTAATCCATTAAAAGGTCTTCTTGAATTTTGACACTATCATTAAACTGTCTTCTTTTTAGCGCGTGTTTTATGGCTACGGTCAACGCAAATTTGGCTCCGCCTAATCCTGCCCTAGCAACACATATTCTGCCACCTACTAAAGTGCCCAACATAGTAAAGAAGCGTTTGTTCGGATTCTTTATTTCTGAATAATAATCTCCATTACCTAGAATAGTACCATACTTGTTTAGTAAGTTCTCTTTAGGAACTTCAACTTGGTTAAACCATATTTTACCATTATCAACACCGTTAAGTCCCAGTTTATAGCCATTATCTTCAACTATTATACCTGGCAACAATTCATGTTTTTCATTCCTAAGAGGTACTAGAATAGCGTGTACTCCTTCATTTTTTCCGTTTACAATAAGTTGTGCAAAAACAGATGCCATTTTAGAATGTATGGCGTTCCCTATATATTCTTTATTGTCATTTTTACCTGGGGTATGTATGACAATGGTTTCTGTGTCTTTGTTATATGTTGCCGTAGTTTTTATTCCGCGAACGTTAGATCCGTGTCCGGTTTCTGTCATGGCAAAACATCCTAATAAATCAGCCTTACCAGTATCGGTTAAATAATTATCATGATGCTTTTTGGTTCCAAGTTTCTGAATACTTCCACCGAACAGACCGAATTGTACTCCAAATTTTATAGAAAGGCTTCCGTCTGCCCACATCATATTTTCAAAAATGTAGGCGTAACCTTCCATGTCATTGGTGCCGCCATATGCTTCAGGATATGCCATTGCACCATACCCTTTATCTGCCAAAAACTCCACTTGTTTTAAAACATGACTTCGAAACTCCTCTTTATTGCGTCTTACCTCCCATGAGAAAATGGGGTCGTTCAGTACGGCTCTAAAAGAATCTATGGCTTCGGCATGTTTTCCTTTTAAAATAGTGTCTATAGTTTTTGAGGAATATTGCAACGATTTTTTCTCTAGGTCAATATGTACGTCAAATAAATGATTGTAATGATTGGGTTGAATACCCAAATTAATTTCAATATTTTTTATTTGATCATTGAAAGAGATGTCATTATGGTAATGAGATGTTACTTTCTGACTGAAAGCTGTTAATGGATATGTTTCATGCTCCACCAATTTTACCCCACTATTGATTATCAATTGTTTCCATGACTTAAGTAACTCGTTCTTTGGCGGATTTTTGACATTCATCCATGCTTTAAGTTGTTTTTTGTCATCTGACGATAATGTTACGTCATTGGCAATAGCATTTTCAACTACATTTATTTCTGATGCCGACAAGAGGTCGTCTGACCAAATAATATAAAAGACCGGAATATATTGTAATACTTGTGCTGCGTAATTTTCTTTTGTCATGCCATGAAATTACAATATTTAGTTAGATTTCTTATATCTATTTAACGCTTCGTTTAAGTATTTTGATAAATTAAAATAGCTTTTGGTATAGATATAAAGTTATCTGGTGTTTGTCTATCTTTGTTAGTGTATGAACGAGTATTTAGATCCATCTGCTGATGGTTTCTCTAATGAGGAACTTGATATTGAAAGAGCATTAAGGCCTGTAAATTTTGACGATTTTGCCGGTCAAGATCAGGTGCTTGAAAATCTTAAGGTTTTTGTTGAAGCTGCGAATAGAAGAGGAGAAGCATTGGATCATACCTTGTTCCATGGCCCTCCTGGTTTAGGTAAAACTACCTTGGCCAATATTTTGGCAAATGAACTGGGAGTGTCAATCAAGATAACTTCCGGTCCAGTATTGGATAAGCCGGGTGATTTGGCAGGGTTACTGACTAATTTAGATGAACGTGATGTTCTATTTATTGATGAGATTCATAGATTAAGCCCTATTGTTGAAGAGTATTTGTATTCAGCAATGGAAGATTACAAAATTGATATTATGCTTGAATCTGGACCAAACGCAAGGTCTGTTCAGATAAATTTGAATCCGTTTACATTGATAGGAGCAACCACACGATCAGGATTGTTGACTGCACCAATGCGTGCACGTTTTGGTATTCAAAGTAGGTTACAGTATTATTCAACAGAACTATTATCTACCATTGTAGAGCGTAGTGCTGAAATTTTACGGGTTCCAATTTCTCAAGATGCAGCAATAGAAATTGCCGGTAGAAGTAGAGGTACACCTAGAATTTGTAATGCCTTACTTAGAAGGGTACGTGATTTTGCCGAGATTAAAGGAAATGGCTCTATTGATATGGAAATTTCAAAGTTTAGCTTAAAAGCCTTGAATGTAGATGCCCATGGTCTAGATGAAATGGATAACAAAATACTGACTACTATAATTGATAAATTTAAAGGCGGTCCCGTAGGTATTACAACTTTGGCGACAGCTGTTTCTGAAAGTTCGGAAACTATTGAGGAAGTGTATGAACCTTTTTTAATTCAACAAGGATTTATAATGAGAACTCCCCGTGGTCGTGAGGTAACTGAACTAGCTTATAAACACTTAGGAAGGATTAAAGGAGGAATTCAACCTGGTTTGTTTTGAGTATCGATATAAAACATAAATGGACAAATAGTATTAAAACCGAAGCCAAACGCCTCGGTTTTTTATCATGTGGTGTATCTAAAGCAGATTTTTTAGAAGAAGAAGCTCCAAGATTAGAAAAGTGGCTCAATAATAACATGAACGGCGAAATGAGCTACATGGCAAATCATTTCGATAAGAGATTAGATCCTAGAAAATTGGTTGAAGGTTCCAAATCTGTAATCTCTCTACTATTAAATTACTATCCTGAAGAATCTCAAACATTAGATTCTTATAAAATTTCCAAGTATGCTTATGGTCACGATTATCATCATGTCATAAAAACAAAACTTAGGCATCTTCAAGAATTCATAGCTGAAGAAATAGGTGATGTCAACGGGCGTGCATTTGTTGATTCTGCGCCAGTGCTTGATAAGGCATGGGCGGCAAAAAGTGGTCTGGGTTGGATTGGTAAACATAGTAATTTGCTTACGCAACAAGTTGGGTCGTTCTATTTTATAGCAGAATTGATTGTTGATTTAGAACTGGAATATGACCATGCGGTTACAGATCATTGTGGTACCTGCACGGCTTGTATAGACGCATGCCCTACAGAGGCAATTGTGGAGCCTTATGTGGTTGACGGTAGTAAATGTATTTCTTATTTTACGATTGAATTAAAAAATGAATTGCCAAATGAGATGAAGGGTTCTTTTGATGATTGGATGTTTGGGTGCGATGTTTGCCAAGATGTTTGCCCTTGGAACCGATTTTCGAAGCCGCATAATGAACCATTGTTTAATCCTAATCCAGAATTGCTTAGCATGACCAAAAAAGATTGGGAGGAAATTACCGAAGATGTGTTTAGAAAGGTATTTCAAAAATCTGCAGTGAAGCGAACAAAGTATGGCGGACTTAAAAGAAACATAGATTTTATAAAAGATTAATTTAAGTTTTCTACAGATATTTTAATGTTTTTTTTGGTCTGTTTTCTCCTCGCTGAAAATAATTTTTAATACTCCAACGTTTGAGTTTTTGCTAGATTGGTCTAATCTTCATTTCGTCCCTGTTTTTAGGGTTTTAAATACTATATTGAATTCCGATTTTAATAAAATGGCACTATAATTTCTTTAATTGTTAAGTGTTCATTATAGAAAATTTGACTCAAAGAAAGATTTAAATGGAGAATAAAGTTCAATTAATAACTTATGTAGATAGGCTAGGTAAAAGCGACTTTAAAGGGCTAGACCTATTGTTAAAGAATCAATTCAAAGATTTGTTCGGTGGTGTTCATATGCTTCCTTTTTATTATCCTATTGATGGAGAAGACGCTGGTTTTGATCCTATAGATCATAGACAAATTGATGAAAGGTTAGGTAGCTGGGCCGATGTTAAAGAGTTAAGTACTTCTGTAGATGTTATGGCAGATTTGATCGTAAATCATATGTCTGCCAAATCACCTGAATTTCAAGATTTTTTAGAGAAAGGAGATGATTCTGAATTTGCAGAATTGTTTTTGACTTTTGATAAAGTTTTTCCGAACGGAGCGTCTGAAACAGATTTGGTAGAAATTTATAGACCCCGACCAGGATATCCGTTCACAAAGATGAAATTCAAAGATGGTAAAGAGAGACTAATTTGGACCACTTTTACCACTAATCAAATAGATATAGATGTCTATTCTAAAAAAGGTAGTGATTATCTAGAAAGTATTTTAGTGGAATTTCAAAAGTCTGGAGTAAATATGATTCGCTTAGATGCTGCTGGATACGCTATTAAAAAGGCTGGGACCAGTAGTTTTATGATAGAAGAAACTTTTGCTTTCATAGATGAACTTACAGTGAAAGCCAAGGCAATGGGTATTGCTGTTTTGGTAGAAATTCATTCATACTATAAAACACAAATAGAAATTGCCAAAAAAGTAGACTTTGTTTACGATTTTGCTTTACCTGTTTTGGTTTTGGATACCCTTTTTAATGCTAATGCAGAAAATTTAAAGAATTGGTTAAATGTTAGTCCAAGAAATGCAATTACAGTTTTAGATACTCATGACGGTATTGGTATTGTAGATGTAGCATCTGAAAATGGAGAAAAAGGTCTCATAGATGATTCAACATTAAATGCCATTGTAGAACGTATGCACGTAAATAGTGGCAATACCAGTAGAAAGGCAACTGGGGCTGCAGCCTCAAACCTAGATTTATATCAGGTTAATTCAACTTATTTTGAAGCTCTTGGTAGAGATGAGAAGGCATATTTAGCGGCAAGAGCAATTCAGTTTTTTGTTCCCGGTATTCCTCAAGTTTATTATGTAGGTCTTTTTGCCGGTAAAAACGATATGGACTTATTGGCGAAGACCAATGTAGGTAGAGATATCAATAGGCATTACTATTCCCAGGATGAAATAAACGAATATGTTCAAACTTCTTTCTTTGAAAAGTTTAAACAATTGCTCGTATTTAGAAATACACATGCCTCTTTTAATGGTGAATTTATTTTAAAAGAATCGTCAAATAACATTTTAAATATTAGGTGGGAGAATGATAAGCAATGGTCAGAATTATATCTAGACTTAAAATCATTAGATGTAAAAATCACCTATTCTAACCTGGATAAAGCAGATTCATTGTATTGAAATTGTATTAGGTAATTTGCTATAACGTTATAGTGCCAAGAATTTTAAATTTCTTACTGACATTTTATGTTCTAAATTATTTAATATGTTATCTTGTTAAGCTAGTTATATTAGGATATTATGAAAATAAGCAAACCAAGTTTAAGTTTTTGGCAAATATTCAATATGAATGTTGGGTTTTTAGGAATTCAATATAGCTTCGGTTTACAGCAAACAGCTATAAATCCTATCTTCTTATATTTAGGTGCGCCAGAAGATATGCTTCCTATATTAAATATTGCAGGTCCGGTAACGGGTTTAATTGTACAACCCATCATTGGGGCAATGTCAGATAAAACATGGTCAGAACGTTGGGGAAGAAGAAAGCCTTATTTTTTAATCGGGGCAATTTTGGGTAGTTTGTGTTTATTCGCTTTTCCAACAAGTCCTGTTTTATGGTTTGCGGTTGGTTTACTTTGGATATTGGATGTGGGTAATAATATGGCTATGGAACCTTACCGTGCATTTGTTGGCGATAAGCTACCAAAGAAACAATTGAGTTTGGGGTACCAAATGCAAAGTCTTTTTGTAGGTGCGGGTATTCTTTTGGCAAATGGGTCTATTGTATTGTTTCAATATCTGTTTGGTGGAGAATCTGTAGAGGTTGCAGGCACCATTCCTACTTGGTTATATTATTCATTTTATATAGGTGCAATTCTTTCGATTACAACAATACTTTATTCGGTATTAAAAACTCCAGAAATTCCCCCTTCATCAGAGGAACTGACGTCTATACTAAAATCAAAAGCTAAGCCATTAACTGAACGTATTGCTTTGCCTTTTAATGAAATTGCAGAATCTATAAAGAAGATGCCAAAATTCATGTGGAGAGTTGGGGCAGTGTATTTATTTCAATGGTATGCTTTGTTTATATATTGGCAATACACTACACCGTTGTTTAAATTGACAATGGGTTATTCTACTGGTGAAGCAGCATCTCAATCTGCTCAGATGAGTTTAACCTATAATATAGTGACCATGGTCGTTGCTTTGGCATTGGTGCCACTTACTTTGAAATTCGGTGGTAAAAAAGTATATGCTTTAAGCTTGTTTGGTACTGCTATTTCTTTATTTGCGATTCCGTATATCACAGATCCGATAATGGTGTTGGCGCCAATGGTACTTTTTGGTATTGGCTGGGCTGCTATGATGGGTATTCCGTATACAATGGTGTCAAAAGTAGTTCCACAAGAAAGACGTGGTGTTTACATGGGAATTCTCAATATGATGATTGTAATACCAATGGGAATAGAGACTCTTACTTTTGGACCGATTTATAAGTATCTATTAGGTAATAATGCAATTAACGCTATGTTGTTTGCAGGGGCATTTTTTGCGATATCTGGTTTTCTGGCATTACGTCTTAATATATCTAGTAAAGAAAAGGCGATTGATTCGTAATCTAGATATGTTACATTAAACCGATCCTAACAGAACTATTTATTTTATTCATATAAATACAGGTCTGCTTAGCGCTTTCTTGTAGAATACCTTTAAATTTGTTTTTTTAAATAGAAGAGTATGAGCAGTGAAAAACTAAGAAGAGAAGCACTTATTTATCATGCAAAACCACAACCTGGTAAGATAAAAATAGTACCTACTAAACCTTATAGTACACAACGTGATCTTGCTCTGGCGTATTCGCCTGGTGTTGCAGAACCATGTTTAGAAATAGAAAAAGATAAGGATAACGCCTATAAGTATACATCTAAGGGTAATTTAGTTGCCATAATTTCTAACGGTACTGCTGTTTTAGGATTAGGGAATATTGGACCAGAGGCGTCAAAACCTGTAATGGAAGGTAAGGGTCTTTTGTTTAAGATTTTTGCGGATATTGACGGTATCGATATTGAAGTAGATACAGAAGATGTAGATAAGTTTATTGAGACCGTAAAAATGATTGCCCCAACTTTTGGAGGTATTAATCTTGAAGATATTAAAGCACCTGAGGCTTTTGAAATTGAAAGAAGATTAAAAGAGGAGTTAGATATTCCTGTAATGCATGATGACCAACATGGTACGGCGATAATTTCTGCAGCTGCTTTATTGAATGCCTTAGAGCTTTCAAAAAAGAAAATGGAAGAAGTACGCATTGTTATCAGTGGTGCAGGTGCTGCTGCTGTTTCATGTACTAAATTATATAAAGCATTTGGTGCCAAAGCAGAGAATATAGTAATGCTTGATAGTAAAGGTGTTATTAGAAAAGATGCCGAAAACTTATCTGCGGCAAAGAAAGAATTTGCTACCGATAGAAAAATAAATACATTAGATGAAGCCATGGTAGATGCCGATGTATTCGTTGGTCTTTCTATAGCAAATGTTGTAACTCCGTCGATGTTGGAATCTATGGCAGAAAACCCTATTGTTTTTGCAATGGCTAATCCTGATCCAGAGATTGCTTATGACCTGGCGGTTGCTACACGTAAAGATATTATAATGGCGACAGGAAGGTCTGATCATCCTAACCAAGTAAATAATGTACTTGGTTTTCCATTCATTTTTAGAGGTGCATTAGATGTGCGGGCTACGGCAATTAATGAAGCTATGAAAATGGCGGCAGTAAAAGCTTTGGCAGATTTAACAAGGCAACCTGTACCTGAGCAAGTGAATATCGCTTATGGAGAAACAAGATTGACCTTTGGTAAGGAGTATATTATTCCTAAACCGTTTGATCAAAGATTAATTTATGAAATACCACCTGCTGTTGCAAAGGCAGCCATGGAAAGTGGAGTGGCAAAAGCCCCAATAGATGATTGGGATAAATACAGAGAGGAACTAATGCTTCGCTCTGGTAACGATAATAAAGTAGTTCGTCAACTTCATGGTAGGGCTCGTAGCCATGCCAAGAAAATAGTATTTGCAGAAGCTGATCACTTAGATGTTTTGAAAGCGGCACAGATAGTTCATGAAGAGGGTATTGCAATTCCTATTCTTTTAGGTCGAAAAGATATCATTCTTGAATTGAAGAAAGAGTTAGATTTTGATGCTGACCTTGCCATTATCGATCCAATGTCAGAAGAGTTTGATGAACGCCATATTCGTTACGCCACAAAATACTGGGAAAGCCGAAAGCGAAGCGGAGTAACTTTTTATAGTGCTAAAATAAAAATGCGTGAGCGTAATTACTTTGGTTCTATGATGGTTCTTGAAGGTGATGCAGACGGAATGATTTCTGGGTACTCAAGAGCATACCCTACGGTAGTAAAACCAATTTTAGAAGTTATTGGTAGAGCAAGTAAGGTTAAAAAGGTAGCTACGGTGAACATTATGATTACCGATAGAGGACCGTTATTTTTAGCCGATACTTCAATCAATATAGAACCCAATGCAGAAGAGTTGGCAGATATTGCACAAATGACAGCGAACGTTGCTTCTAATTTTGGATTTAATCCTGTGTTGGCAATGTTGAGTTATGCCAACTTTGGATCTTCAACTCACCCAAATGCTAAAAAAGTAAGAGAAGCGGTTCGTATTCTTCATGAAACTAAACCAGATTTGGTGGTTGATGGTGAAATACAAACCGATTTTGCTTTAAATAGAGAACTTCATGAAAGTAAGTTCCCATTTTCTAAACTAGCGGGTAGAAAGGTAAACACCTTAATATTTCCCAATTTAGAATCTGCCAACATCACATATAAGCTATTGAAAGAATTGAACAGTGCGGATTCTATAGGTCCTATTATGGTTGGTTTGCGAAAAGCTGTACATATTATGCAATTAGGTGCTAGTGTTGATGAAATCGTAAACATGGCGGCAGTTGCTGTTATCGATGCTCAAGAACGTGAAAAACGCAAAAAAGCTAAAGGTTCAAAATAAATTTTAAGCAAAAAATAACTCAAATAGGGAAATTGGTAGACATACTTCTTTCCCTTTTTAATTTTAAAGGATTATGATACATCACTTAAGAGGAAAACTAGTAGAGAAAAACCCAACTCATGTTATTATCGAATGTGGTGGTGTTGGCTATTTTGTAAATATTTCTTTAAATACTTTTTCTAAGCTGCCAGAGCAAGAAAATGTCTCTGTTTTTACGCACCTTCAAGTGAAGGAAGATTCTCACACATTGTTCGGGTTTGTTGAAAAATCAGAGCGTGAAATATTCCGATTGTTACTATCCGTTTCGGGCATAGGATCAAGTATAGCAAGAACCATGCTTTCTTCTATGTCACCGTCTCAAGTAAGAGACGCTATTGCCAATGGTGATGTTGCATCAATACAGGCTGTTAAAGGTATAGGGGCTAAAACGGCACAGCGTGTAATTTTAGATCTTAGAGATAAGGTATTAAAAGTTTACGATATAGACGAACTTTCACTAAGTACAAACAATACAAATAAAGATGAAGCGTTATCTGCTTTAGAAGTTCTGGGCTTCGCACGTAAACAATCAGAGAGGGTTGTCGATAAAGTGCTTGGTCAAGATGCTTCGCTAAGTGTCGAGGACATAATAAAACTCGCGCTCAAAAATTTGTAATAAGTTTGAAAAACGGGGTAACTAAATTTCTTAAAATTTATTTTAAGGGCATCTTTGCATTCTTTATGTTTTTAGCTTCTATAACAACTGTTATGGCGCAAGAAACAGAAGAACAGGAAATTGATTCGGTAAAGACTGGGTATGATCTGGGTAGAATTCTAATTGAGAACCCTGAGAGTATCGTATCAAAATATATTTATGACCCTGAACTTGATCGTTATATCTATAATGAGAGTGTTGGCGATTTTAATATCGGTTACCCGGTAATTCTTACACCAGACCAATATTTCAAATTGATAAGGGAAGAAGGAATTAAATCATATTTTAAAGAGAAATCTGATGCTTATTCCGGAAAAAAAGAAGGTAGTGAAGAAGCTCGTAAGAATTTACTTCCTAATTTCTATGTAAACAATGATTTCTTTTCTACCATTTTTGGTGGTAATACTATTGAGATAATCCCGCAAGGGTCTGTTGCAATGGATTTGGGTGTTATTTGGCAGAAAAATGACAACCCTTCTTTATCACCTAGAAACAGAACCAATCTTTCTTTTGACTTTGATCAGCGTATTAGTCTTAGTATGCTAGGGCAAATAGGGGAGCGCTTACAGGTAACCGCTAATTATGATACCGAAGCAACTTTTGATTTCCAAAATATTGTAAAGTTAGATTATACTCCAACTGAAGATGATATTATACAATCTATAGAAGTTGGTAATGTAAATATGCCACTTAATAGTTCATTGATTTCTGGTGCACAAAGTTTATTTGGTGTAAAAACAAAGTTGCAATTTGGCAAAACTTCGGTAACGGC
>NZ_JBDVOT010000233.1:0-2393 GCF_039968975.1 Maribacter sp.
AATAAAGTCATGTCAGATAATTTAGACTTTTTCAGGTGCTCAATGCCGAGAAAATATTCTTTCTCATAATCTCCGATTCCGAATCCCCCTTCTGTGGTAAAAGATTGATATTCTCCGTTGTCATCATACAAATGGTCCCAAAGTACACGGCTATCTGTAAAGTAGCCAATAACCGAAATTACCTTATCTCTTGGATAAAAATTATTCTCTATTAGTCTGGTAAAAAATGATGGATTTTTACCCTCTCTCTGTTTCTCTAAATGGAAAAAACCAAACCTTAGAAATTGAGGTTTTAGTTTGAAGTTGTAAATGGAGTCTAAGTGAACATAATTATTGAAGATAACTTCTTCTCTGTTAATTTCAGGGTTAAAGGAATACTTCAAATCTTGTATGATGTGATTAAAAGCAAAAGTATCTTTAATGGACTTTGAGTACGTTTCAGCATTCGACTCGTAAGATGCTACAAAAGCTTTCATCACACCTTTAGAGTAGCTGTGGTAATATGGTGAATAGTCTGTAGTATCTAAAGTAACCATCTGTTCTAATTTTTTTACAGCAGGGTGTTTTATATGGTCGGTATTTAGTAGTTCTAAAATATGTTTAGCAGTGTATTTATAGGTTACCAATTGATCAATACCTATAACGGTCAATTTATCTTCTTTAGGTAGACAATCGTTTAAGATTTTAAGGTCTTTCCATTTTTGATAGGTTTCTATACTGCGTTCCTGTGGCACTCGCATGCCATAGTAGCTTACCAAATCTTTTAATAATAATGTATCACCGGTTTGTAAGTAGGTATTGAAGAATTGGCCAAGGCTAAAATCGGTCTCAGGTAAATAGTATTCAATGATGCCTTCTTTAGTTAAAGAAGTAAGAAGGGAATGCTCAACTGTTTCTGTTTTAGCACTACCGTGATATGCACCAAAACCAATGATATTAAAATCTTGTTGTGGAAATTTGAATTCCCTATTGGTAATATCAATGCGGTTATTTTTCAGATATTCCGCTTTTGATTGCGCGTAGTTGTAAATAGATACTAATGTAAATATTGCTGTAAAAATTCTTTTCATGGTTTGGTTTTCATAAGAGATAACCAATTTTCAGAATTGTTACAGAAACTTATTCAGAAATAATTTTCTGATATTATTTACAAAATGATATTAAGAAAGAATTAGTAAAGGGTCCCCATTACTTGAGTTTTCTTTTCGAAAAACATTTCCTTACCATTTTTCAATTCATTGTGCTTTTCTAAGGCATTCAAGTTAATGTTATTTTTGATAGAATATTTTTCTTGTGAAATGTCAACTTGCATGATATTTATTTTTAGATGAATTTCTAAGATAAAAATTAATCAGCTGAAAATCATTTAATTACAACTTAATAGTACCGTAATGGCTAAAAAATGTGAATATAGTATTTATAGGTGGGTATAATTTTGAGATTAATTTTAAGAGGTGCTTTTTTTGAGAATTCTTATTAGGGAGATTGATTGATTTTGAATTAATACTTCAGTTCAACATCTTTTCCAATCTCAATTTGAGCTAATGCTTTATTATTTTCTCCATAGGTTAAAGCAAAAATGTCGATATACATTTTATTACCATACCATGAAAACCCAGATTTTCCAGAGCCATCTTTTACTTCAATAATTTCGTAGGGAGTACCAATTGTTTTTTCAAAATCTCCAATAGTTTTTGAAGATTGGCTTAAAGCTTTTTGATAGAAGTGATCACCAGTAAATGTTTTTGAGATGACAATAGTTTTTAACCTTTCTGTGGTGTCATCAAAATAAAGAAAGATATTATCATATTTAGAATCATATACTTGGTATAAATCAATATCTGAAGGAAAATATTCAAAGCTTAAATATCCTTCGGGTGCATGGTTTGTTTGCTTTAAGTTGTTGAATTTTTTCATTTTTGTTCCAATTTTGATGGATTTAAATCCATCAAGCTTTAATAAATTCGTTTGTTGTCCAAAAGAATATAGAGAAAGAAGAAAAGCTAAGATTAATATTGTTTTTCTAGCCATGGTATGTTTTATAATTTGACATCAAAAAGAACTAACATCTAGAAAGATACAATTTTCAATAAATAATAATTTTTAACAAATTGAAATATAAAACTGCAATCAATATATAATACAATATAGAATAAGCATTTTTTAAATAAAACCTATCATTTTATAGTTCTAACGCATTAATTTTAGGAAGAGAGAACTATCTTATACATAAATTAAAATAATATGAAATCTAAGATTTATATTTTTCTTACTTTAATTTCTATATTTTTTTCAGTGAATGCTCAAGATATCAATGGTAAATGGATAGAATTTGAAACTCCTAATAGTATAAGAAAGAAACAAGTAAATATAATTGAAATTAAAAATGATAG
>NZ_JBDVOT010000234.1:0-25129 GCF_039968975.1 Maribacter sp.
GGCAAGAGCCTCAATTATGGCTACATCCCACATAATCCAGCTTTTTTTGTCAGGATCTTCTTTGGTCCACCAGCGATTATATGTTTCCCATCGGTTTATTAAAAGTTCCGAAATACCTTTTCGGTTCTTTAAATGATGGTCTATCTCCTTTTTTGTAAATACAAGATGCTGGCTGGTGGTAGCCGTCATAATACTTAGATCTAACTCATTAGTATTTAATAGTACCTCTACGGCTATGGGGTCATTACCTGAATTAAATTCTTTTTTATCATAAGTATTGGTTTTTACAGTGTGCCAAAAACCTAAATAATGAACTTTTATTTTTTTTATAATTGTAGCGTCTTCTAAAATTGCACTGGCAACATTAGTACAAGATCCTAAAACAACGATATTTAGTTTTTGACCTTCAGGCAGTTTATGCGCCATTTCTACTATAAATTTTGAAGCAGCTGAACTGGCAGGTACTTTATGGTCTGTAAGCGGTACATTACTTCCTAAAGGGAGTGGAATATTGGGGTTTCCCATTAACCTAAGTATGTTTTCATTTATAGTTTGACTTTCTTGAACCGTATTTTTAGAGGCTAAAGGAGAAGTGTGAAACTGTGCTGATGTAATACCTAATAAATTAAAACTGGGTTCTTTTAAAGCTCTAGCTATGGCATAAAGGTCATCGACTTCATTTGCTGTGTCGGCATCAATAATTAAAGGTAATTGAATGTTTTTTTCTTGAGAACATAAATTTAGATGTGTAAAAAGACATATTGTAAAGAGAATTTGAAACTTAAGGATATGAATTACACTACTTAATTTTTGTGTAGTTGTAGTACTGTTTTGATTATGCATGTATGCTTAGTCTTGCTGTGGTAATTTTAATTTTTAAAAATACAAACAATATGATTATTGGCTCTTTTGTCGTAGTTGAATAGTATTCATTACTAGCGTAAATTATTGATAAATGTGTTTGTAGATTTTAATGGAAAATGATAAGCCTAAACTCATAATTAAGTTTCAGTAAAATTGAAACTTAATTTCGTCTTAACTTTTTATTAAGAAACTTTGAATTTTAACAATATTAGCCGTTATAATTAAATAGATTTGCAAAAAATTAAATAAAAGTAAGTACTATGAAATACGCAATGATTTTTGCAGCTATACTAGCTATAGCTTCATGTAAACAAAACCCTTCAGAAACAGTAGAGCACAAAGAATTGGTAGTTGCACATACTACAATGAAAGCAGCTCATGAAGCTATGACTTCAGAACATGCATTAATGGTAGACAATCATGATAAAATGATTTCAGCACACGGTATTATTGAAAATGATAGCATTCATTTAGAAGTTGAAAAAAAGCATGATGCCGTTCTATCAAAACATCAAGAACTAATAGATGCACATACAAAGCTTTTGGAAAAACATTCAGAATTAGAGGCTAAACATGCTTCTGGTGAAGTAACTTTGGAAGAAATGAAAAGTGAACATGCAGCTATGAAATCTGAACATGATGAAATGGAAAGTGAGCACGAAACATTAACATCTGAACATGCTAAAATTGCAGAAGAGGATAAGAAAATGTTAATGGAAGATGCTGCTAAAGCAACAGAGAAATAACTTATTGTAAAGTAAAATAAAAAAGGGGTTTTTAACCCCTTTTTTTATGCCTGATACTGAAGTATTAATTGTTTTTAATGTGATAAACAATTATGTAAAAGCTGAAACACTTATTATATTTATCACTTACAAATAGGTATTGGTACGTAATTTTTTAAATAGATGAAAAGTAAAGCTAAAATTCATGCTAGGGAAAAAGAAAGATTAGCACTTCTTGATTCGTATTCTATTTTAGACACTTTACCAGAGAAAGATTATGATAATCTAACCAAACTTGCAGCAGAAATTTGTCAGACTCCCATTTCATTAATCACTTTACTTGATGATAAGCGTCAATGGTTTAAATCTCACTACGGTCTAGGTGTTTCAGAAACTCCTATTGAAGATGCTTTTTGTGCACACGCCATTGTAAGTGAAGAGTCAATCTTTATTACAGAAGATGCACGTCAAGATGAACGCTTCTATAATAACCCATTGGTTACTGGCGACCCTAATATTGCTTTTTATGCAGGTATTCCTTTAAAAACTGCAAACGGACTTCCTTTAGGAACTTTATGTGTAATTGACAGTAAGCCCAGAAAATTAACAGATAGCCAGAAAGAATCTTTAAATATTCTATCTGAACAGGTCATTAATTTATTAGAGCTAAGAAAAAATAAATTAGAATTAGAAAGAGCACATAAGAAATTAAAGAAATTCTCTAAAAAATTAGAGAAAAAGGTTTTTCAAAGAACCAATCAACTAGAAATAAAGACGATAAAGTTAGAGCTTATGATTAATGATTTGGAATCTTTTAATCATATCTGTAGTCATGATTTGCAAGAGCCTCTGCGCAAAATACAAATGTTCATTTCTCAGGTTAGTGATAATGAGTTTAATAATCTTTCTGAAGCCGGTAAACATAAATTAGAGAGAATTGATAGGTCTGCAGCTCGTATGAGAGACCTTATTCAAGATTTATTAACTTATGGTGCTACTGAGACTATTGATAATAGTTTAACAACGGTTTCTTTAAAGAACATGGTATTAGATGTAAAAGATGTTCTAAGCGAAGAGCTTAAGCAACATAGAACGGTATTACGGATACCGAAAGACTGTGAAATTACGGTTAGGCCTATACAGTTTAAGCAGCTGTTATTTAATCTCTTCACCAACGCTATTAAATTTACTAAAAAGGAAGATAAACCTATTATAAAAGTAAGTGGCAAGATTGTAAATGGTGCTGATTACCCTGAAATTGATTTAGCGGAAGAAAAACGTTATTCCAAAATTGTGGTATCTGATAACGGTATTGGGTTCGATCAAAAGTATGAAAGTAAGGTATTTGAAATTTTTCAGCGTCTACATAACGATGAGGAATATCAAGGTACCGGAATTGGACTCGCCATTGTAAAACGTATTGTTACTACCCATAACGGTCAAGTTAGGGTAGAGAGTTCTTTAGGTAATGGTGCTATTTTTGAGATTTTTATTCCCCTTGCAGATCAAAGTGTTTTAAAATAATCTTTTACTTCTTTAATATGCTGTTCTTTGGATTCGGTACTCAACCAGCTGGCTTCAAATCCGTTTATGGCTAACTGCTCTATTTGCGCTAAACTTAAATTAAGGGCTTTTGCCGTTTGGTAGTAGTTCTCGTTCATGTAACCCCCAAAATAGGCAGGATCGTCTGAATGTATGGTGGCTACAATTCCCTTCTCAAGCATGGTGGCAACCGGATGTTCTTCCATCTTCTGAATGACTTTTAAAGCAACATTACTAGTAGGGCACAGGGTCAATGCTATTTTCTCCTCAACCAATCTTTTAACCAAGGCTTCGTCTGTTAAGCAGCGATTACCGTGGTCTATGCGCTC
This sequence comes from Maribacter sp., assembly GCF_039968975.1. GTDB lineage: Bacteria > Bacteroidota > Bacteroidia > Flavobacteriales > Flavobacteriaceae > Maribacter. Next base: position 3,461 of record NZ_JBDVOT010000234.1, read on the forward strand.
TACGTTTAAAATATCTAATGCTTCCCAAATGTATTCTGCCGGTCCTTCTTCGCCTGCATGGGCAACTAACTTATACCCTTGTTTTGCAGATGCCTTGAAAACTTTTTCAAATTTGCTAGGCGGATTTCCCATTTCTGATGAATCTAAACCAACACCGTCAATAATGTCTTTAAACGGTATTGATTCTTCTAAAGTCTTGAACGCATCTTCTTCGCTTAAATGGCGCAAATAGCTCATTATAAGTTTATAAGATATATTCAGTTCAATTTTAGCCTTTTCTAAAGCACGGTATATTCCTTTTATAACTACTTCAAAAGAAACCCCTCTTTCCGTATGTGTTTGAGGATCAAAAAAGACCTCTACGTGCTTCACATTTTCACTATGTACTTTGGTTAAATATGCCCAAGTAAGATCAAAGAAATCTTGTTCATGTAATAGTACTTGTGCACCGGCATAATAAATGTCTAAAAATTCTTGTAAGTTGTTGAATTTATAAGCCTCTTTAACAGATTCTATGGAATCATATGGTAAGGTTATATTGTTTCTTTTCGCAATCTCGAACATTAATTCAGGCTCAAAGCTACCTTCTAAATGTAAATGTAGTTCAGTTTTTGGTATACCTTGAATTATAGTTTGAAGCTTTATAGAATCCATGTGTAGATATTTGATACGTTAATGAGAGAATTACGTCTTTAATTTTTGACAAACTTACTCATAATGTTTAATTTTTATAGCTGGTATTGGGTATAGTGTCAATAATCTAATAACAAAAACCGCCCTGATGGATTAATTTTGTTCTATGTCGTAGCCAATACAAATTACCGTTTCATCTTTATTTACAGGAGGTGTTCCTATTTTATAAAGAACTATACCGGTATTAGGTGCTTTTAATTCTGTTACTTGGTTGCCGAAAATATCTGTTATATAACCAACTACTTGATCTTTAGTGACATAATCACCTGCCGTTAAAGTACTTTTAAAAATACCTTGATAATCAGATTTTATATAAGCCTGTTGGGTAATGTATTCAAAACTGCTGGTTTGTGTTTTTTTAACATCGTACATTTTCATTTCTGAGAGCATGTTATACACTCCTGTTTTTATCAAAGCAACTGCATCTTTATCTACTCTACCAAGTTTGCCACTTTCTAGGCTTAATGCAATCTTACCGTCTTGTACAGCTTGTTTAAAGGCATATTTTGCTGGTTTTGTTTTTTGAAGAGTATATGGGTAGGAAACCACATACGGAAACCCACTGACTTCAGCGAGTTTTTTCGCCATTGATGTTTCTTTAGGATTGTCAGTATTATTGTAATAGCAAGCAAAAGGAGATAAATCTTCGCTGGCGTCGCCACCGTGAATGTCTAAAAATATAGCTGTTTTTGAAATGACGTTTTTTGTGATGAAATCAGCGATTCTTTCAGTCACGGAACCAGCTTTTTTTCCAGGAAATGTTCTGTTCAAGTTTACATCATCTTTCGGGTTCAAAAATGGGCTGCGACCATAAAAAGAACCTGGGTTGGCCATAGGTAAAATAACTAAAGTTCCTGAAAGTTTATGGGTATCAAATTCTTGAATCAACTCTTGAACGGCAATAATTGGAGGATATTCATAGCCATGAACTCCTGCAACAATTGTAAAAACAGGACCAGCTTTTTTACCTTTTAAAATTACCACGGGTATGGAGTCTAAATTCTTTTCAACGTCTGTTAGTGTTACGAAAAATCTTTTGCTGCTTGGTCTTGTGGTGTCATCGAAATTGATTTCAAACTTGCTTTGAGCTTGAAGTACGTTACCAAGTAAAATAGTTATGAATAGTAGTATTATATTTCTCATTTCTTTCAATTATAAAACATACTTACTGTAAATATCGTCTAACTCTTTTTTAGGATCTGTACTTAGTCCGGATCGGGTGGTAGAGCTTTGTATAACAGTACTTCTGCAAGCAGTTAGCCAACCAAAGCGGTCATTTAAATCTAATTTACCTATGGGTCCGCCAGCTTCTTTCCCCTCACATATTAGTTTCCAGGCTTTCAAATATTCATTTAATATCTCGAATTCTATTTCCGGAGAAAAAGCCTTTAGTTTGTCTTCATCGATATGATATTTGATATCTAGAAATTTTGTCCGTTTGCAGAATAATATCACACCGACATTGAAGAACTCTTCTCGTTCAACTTTAGGTACGATTCTCACTATCGCAAATTTAAATGTATGTCTATCTTGCATCTTCAGCTTCTTTTACTAAAACATCGATCATAGATAGCTTAGTGGTTATAAATTGAATGTATGCAGCTCTTTTTTCATCCGCATTTAAAACATCAGATTCACTCCTTAACCAATCTTCTGGTATGTTTGAAACAATTTCAGATACTTTCTCTGGTGTAATTATTTTTTTAATTTCTGTGGCAGCTTCAGGTAGGGCAGTGGCTTGTTGTAAAAGCACATGGTCTTTTATAAACGGAAATGTTCTGGTAAGGTGACTCTGCCAAGTTTCCCAGTTATGATGAAAATAGAAACTAGCTCCATTATCTATTACCCACAATTCATTATGCCAAAACAAGAGATTGGCATTTTTAGCGGTACGGTCTATATTACTAATTAAACTGTCTAAAACGACAACTTTAGATGCTGTCATAGCATCTGCCGTAGAAATTAAAGGATCAAAGGTAATAGCACCAGATAAAAAGTGTAAACCAAGATTTAACCCTACACTAAACTTTAATAAATCTTGAATTTCTTCGTCAGGTTCTGTCTGTCTAAAAGAATCCTCTAAGTTCATAAAGACCAACTCAGGTACTTTTAAACCAATGGCACGTGCCAATTCACCACCAATAAACTCAGAAATGAGCGATTTTTTACCTTGCCCTGAGCCTCTAAACTTCAATACATAGAGAAAATCATCATCGGCTTTTACAATGGCGGGCATAGAGCCACCTTCGCGTAAGGGCTGTAAATATTGAACAACGTCTACTGTTCTAATATCAAGTGTATTCATAAAATTAAATATAGCGATATAATACTAAGCATAATACCGCAAATTTAATTGAACGATTTCTATTAGCTGCATTTTTAAAGAAAAGCACTATGATTATTCCACTAAAAACTGTGAAGTATATTGTAAAATAAAATCTGAGATGTAAGATTTAGTAGCGACCGCTTCTTTTTGCGTGCTATTATTTTTTAATTTATTAAACAGTTCATTGTAGGTTTTTGTTTTTTCAAAAGCTAAAAACTGGTTTTTTTTGAACGTTATAAATTGCTTGTAATCTAAATTTCTGGCTTCAGTAAAACAACCATTTTCAATTTCTAGAAGGTTATAATTACTGTATGTTGAAGCATAACCTTGATGTACATAGTTTACAACTTCGCCATAGGGTAGGGTTAAAATACCCGAATACCAATCAATAACTACGTTTTCAGTATTGGGAAAAATATCAGTATAAATAGATACCCATTTCATTTCTCCGTTTTCTTCGTAAACAGGTGTTGTTATGTCGGTTACAAGAAGCTGGTTTTCTATAATTTCGAAATGGGCAACATAACCTCGCCATAATGCAGATGAAACTTGTTCAGGTTTTTTATCTAGATGTTTCTCAAAATAGGGTTCTAACGGGTTGGTATGTACGTCATAGACATTGCCTTCGTATATCAATTTATCTGGGTACTGCGCTGTTATAAGGTCTTCTACTTTAGCAAAATTTAAGGAAATAAGTGAAATAAATAGAAATAGAATGCTTCTCATTATAATAGGTGATAATTAAATATGTAAGTAAAGTAAAACCTAAAGAACATTGATTACTTTTTCTAAAATATAATGCGTGACACCAACAATAGCTGTGATTATAGAAATTATAATAAAACGAAACAGCGGTGCTTTGCTATTACCTTGAAGTTTGTTGTTCAAATAAAATACATCGAATAAAATGAATATAAGGGCAATAATACAGCCAACTATTGCACCAACTTGTACCAACGCCCATTCATATACCATACTTGCAAACGAGAATTTGTCATCGTCAGATTCTGGTGGTGCACCTAAAACTATACGCATATGTAGAAACCCTAAAAGTATGGCTACAATAAACCAGCCAAGGTAATTAAGTATTCGTTTAATCATATTTAAATAAACGTTCGCAAATCGAATTTGTTATTGTTCTGACTCATTTGCTAACGGAGAAATCATAATGTGTGCTCTGTGTGTACCAGGATTCATAATCCAAGGGTGATTGGGTGCTGTGGGGGTTTCTGGTAATCCAATTGATGCAGACGTGGCAAAAGGTGTGTATATCACATAACGTAGCTTGGCACCATCTACTTTAGAGGTTTCTGCATCATACATGGAATTTGGACCATAGTAAATGTGTAGCGCAGAACCGGGAGTGATTTTGATTGCTCCAGATTTTACTTCTGCTTCACGAGTTGCGAATATTTCTTCTGCAGATTTGCCTTCGGCACGTAAAGCTCTACCTCTTGCCATAAAAGGCTCTAGGTCTTTGTGATAACAAGCAGCGTTAAATCCGTCCTTCTTTGGGTCATCTGCAAGTACAATATATTCGCTATTCCCTTCTTTTAAAGTCACAAATTCACCCGCCATATTATAACCAATTACCTTGGTAGTAGCTCTACTTTCTGCAGGTGCTGCCATTAAGGCTGTGGTAATCAGGTCTTCATCTGTTTCAATTGCCTTTAAATTTTTTTCAATTTTTTCGGCAATTTCTGAAGAGGTTTTTGATTCTGTACTTTCTGTAGCGGTCGATTTGGATTTGTCTGAAGAATTACAAGAAATCAATAGCGTGGTTAACAATAATGAGGCGAATAAATGTTTCATAATATCTGGTGTAGTTTAGATTTCGTTAGATGTAAAAGGATCAAAGAAGCCTATTAAGAAGTGATGGATAATAGTAACCAAAATAGCCAATAGCATTATTGTAAAAATGGCTTTTGCGTAATTTTTCATATGGGTAAATTATGATTGGTACTGCTACTAAAAGTACTGAATTTTCTAATAGATAGAGATAGATTGTTTCACTAATATTATATTAACTACGCTGCGTATATTTTCTTTTGGTGCGTATTAGTTGATATCTAAAATCATCATAGAACAAACTAGCCAATAAGATTAATGCACCAACAATTAGAGCATTCAATTTTAAGTTGAGCTGTAGGTACAGAAATCCGCCGATTATTCCTCCGAGAAAGAAGAAGCAAATAATGTAAAGACGGAGTTTAATATTTGATTTTAATTTTTCTCTATTCGGGTGCCTCTCCGGAAAAAATAATTGTGACAGCTCAATTCCCAAATCTGTAAATAGTCCTGTTAAGTGCGTTGTTCTTACTACTGCATTTGAAATTCTGGTGACGAAAGAATTTTGGAGCCCCATAGCAAAGAGAAGCGCGCAGATAATTACATCTGGATAAGTGATTTCAAAAGCATCGCTATAAAGGGGTATGGCTATTAGAATTAGACATTCGATTGCGGTTGGTAGTACAAAGACATTTGATTTTTTATTCTTTCTAAATTTTTCGATCAGAAAACTCGAGAAGAACGATCCAAATAGAAAAGAAAATATATAGAGGAAATAAACCGTGCCTTTCCAGAATTCTAAATTTGCAACATCATTCATGAATAAGGCAAAATGCCCAGTTACATTTGTGGTTAATTGATTGTAGGCTAAAAACCCAGTTACATTTACAATACCTGCAACAAAAGAAAGAATGGTTGCAATTTGCAGATTGTGCTTTAGTTTCCTGCTTTTACCTTGATGTCTAAACATATTGTTTAAGATTTAATAGGTACTAAAAAACGATACTAATTATAATTTTATATTATAAATTTTGATAATCACTGTAATGTTATTTTCTAAATCAATTTATTTCTTAGAGGTGCGGTAGTGCCTGTTTCCAACCTTTTTTAAGTTGTTTTGATAAGGTAATCGTTACCTCGCTTAGTTCTTTGTTACCTGCGATATTGACAGTTTCATGAGGGTCATTTATTCTGTCAAATAACTCTTTACCGGTCAATTCTCCTTTGGTGCCCGTTTTTGGATCCCAAGTGTACCATTCAATATAATGATATTCTTTTGTGTTGATGGAATAGCCCATGTAACGATTTCCATCTGCAGAAACTTTAGGTCTTCTATGAAACTGACTAAAGGCTGCACTTTTCCATGAACGTTTTGGATCTTTTATTAAAGGCAAAAAACTTGTTCCTTGCATATAGCTGGGAACTTCAATACCGGCAATTTCACATAAAGAAGGAAACATATCTACCAACTCGGTTATTTCAAAAGTTTGAGCTCCTCTATTTTCTTGGTTTGGATATCTAATAATCATAGGTACTTGTAAATCAATATTATAATTCGTCATTTTACCCCAACTATTATGGTCTCCTAATTTCCAGCCATGATCACCCCAAAGTATAATAACAGTGTTGTCGTAAAGTCCTATTTCTTTTAAATGTGCAATTAAACTTCCAACTAAAGCATCTACATAGCTTACACTGGCATAATACCCGTGTTTTAATGTACGAGACCTTTCTTCGTTCATTTTAAAATCTGACTGAGGATGCCCGATGTCATTAAAACCATCATAATGTCTTAACTCATACATGGAGTTCATGGTATGGCCAGGAGCGTTTTTGGCTACATTGGGGTTTGCTGCTAATGGAATGTCTTTAGCATCATATAAATCCCAGTATTTTTTTGGAGCGGTAAACGGCAGGTGTGGTCTAAAAAAACCTAAGCCCATATAAAATGGAGCTTCTGAATTTGCTAAGCGGGTAAGTGTTCTTTTTGCTAATTCAGTTTGTGCACCATCATAGTATAACGTATCGTGAACATCTGCTGCTTCCCAAGCCGGACCCGTATTCCAACCATCAGCGTATCTAACTGGTTTTAATTTTAATAAAGAGTCTCGTTTTACCGCTTGTGATTTATTTACTTCGGCATCGATATAGAATGTTTCTCCATCTCTTTTTAACCAGTCTTTTTGAAGATATTGAGAAGGTCTAAGGTCAGGCTCGTTCCATGATATAGAATCAGGCATATAATTATGAAAAATTTTACCGAGATTAACTGTATGGTAACCATTTTTCGCAAAATGCTGTGGCATTGTTACCGTAGAAGGGTATATTTCTCTAAACTTATCTCCTAAATGCCAAACACGAGTAGAATCTGGTCTTAACCCTGTCATTAAGCTGGCTCTAGATGGTGCACAAACCGCTACTTGTGAAAATGTTTGCCTAAAAGTCATACCCTCACCAGCTAATCGATCAATATTTGGAGTAATAGCTACCGTGTCATCATAGACACCTAATGCAGGTCTAAGGTCATCAACAGAGATGAATAATATGTTCGGTTTTGTTTTGATGTTATTTTGAGCATAACACGAACATATTGTAAAAAAGGTTAATAGAATAAGTTGTGAATAGTTGTATTTATTTTTCAAATGGTTGCTTTTTGAATGCGTAATATAATTTAGTACGCAATAAATATACATAGACCATTTTTTTTGACCTAGAATCTCTATTGATTCTGCTAAGTACTTGATTCAAAATAATAGAGAGAAATCTATTTTATTATTGATTCTAGAAATATGTATGCTCTTTTTGTGGTAGGTCAATAGTTTTACTTGAATTTTTTTTAAAATTCAATTTTACCATTCTTTAATTCATGTAATTTTAGAGTAAATTCATATTTGCCTAATTTATTAGTTTTTTCAACAATGTCGTTTCTATAACGATGGGGCATGTTTAAAATGGCTGAGTAAAGTTGATGAATTCTGCTTTTCTATAGTTAATATGTAATGAGCCTGAACTGTTTTATCTAGTTCTTTTATGAAAAAACGATTCAACACATTCATATGATTAGGTTATATGCAAACGGTATTTTTCTATGATATTCAGCTACTACATAAAATCTACAAAACTTTCGGTAATAGATTAAAGCTATTTTTACATTCGTAAAACGCTTTTAAGGAAACCAAATATTTTGGAGACGGGCTGGAAAAGTACCATTATAAATGATTAGTTCTAACCTATAGTTTTGTAAATAGATTTTGTTTTTTGGACATTAAAATAACGCGCAATGATCCGAAAGTTTGAACAACCTTTTATAGTTTTCCGTTCAATGATTTCAACCTATTTAGGTCATCAAATTCAGCGGTTAGAACCTTACCGTTCTTCATACCTTCAATTTTATTTTCTGAAATGTTCAGTTCAAAAACCCTGTCAATTAAATAGTTTTTAAATGTATTTTTGTGGTTTAAATCTATGGCGCTAATTAGTTGAGGAAAATTGGTCAATACCTTTTCTAATCTGTTTTTGTCTACTTCAGGTATTTTGTCATCGTCAATGGTGACTACAAGAGTTCCTTGTCCGTAATTGGCACAGTAGTAACTTTTACAATTAAATAAGTCACATGCCATCATACCTATTTTATGCTCAAAACCTTCTGCTACATTAAAATGCCCATCAGTTAGCTCTTTAATGTTCTTTTTAAGTCCAATTTCTTTAAGCTGGTTAGACTGAACCAAAAGATTTTCTGGCATGCCACTTTTTGCGTTTGCCCATCCCCACATCCAAGAACTATCATTAAAAGAAAGCGAACCTATAATTTGAATGGGAAAGTCCATATCTCCAAAAATGATATTTCCTTTTCCCATATCAAGCTCCCAAGCACTTGATCCAATTACATCACCAAAATTCATTTGTTTCTCAAAAGAGAGTCCCGCATGTTGTTCTATTAACTCTTCAAGACTGGTATAGTCTGTTTTATCAATTGCTTTAAATTTAGAAGAATTGATTTCAGATTTTTCTTTTGGTTTATCTCCTCCGAAGAGATTTTTAAATATGCCCATATTTTGTTGAATATTGTTTTAGTTGAAATTTTGTGTTAGAATAAATTCAAATTAGTATCTATGAATTCTCATCAGGAAAATTAAATATAAGTCATTTAGTATCCTATTAAGAATTGTGCAAAAGCGCTATTTAGATGAATTATTAATGTGGTTATACGTAATTAATAAATTTCAACATTTGCAATTATCCCATTTTTGACGTCGATTCCTATGGTATCTAAGTTTTTGCCATCTTCATGTTCTAGTGTAATTTCAAAATCTGTATTTTTTTTGTTCTTAGCATAAATGGCAGCTAGGTAAAAATCATTTTTCCAATTAGAAAAGCCTTCAACTTGATCAATTCTTTTTTTTCTAATTTCTTCTTCAATATCAGGTAAATATGTACTCTCCCAATTTTCTACCAGTTGACTAACAAAATCTGTGTGATTACTGAAAGGGGCGGAGTTGTTGCCTTCTAAGTACATAAGTGTATCTGTGGTATTGGTACCCATTAGTATACTGCCCCGCCAAGTATAGGTTTTAGTTTGGTTGTTTCCTTTAATTCTATCACTTTTTAATATGCCTAGTTTGGCGTGATTAAAAGTTTTCTTTTTACCAAAAAGAAGGTCGACTATACTCATGTAATTATTTTAAATCGTTGATGATAATAATAAGTTATTTTTAATTTCTTCTGATAGGGTTATAAAGTTTGAAATATCTTTTGCCCAAATATGATACGTTTGTTTTGAGGGATGAACGCCATCAATAAAAAAATCACAAGGGGCTATATTTAAATTGAACCTTTTAATATAGTCTTCGCTTGAAGGTTTTAATGCGTAGTAATACACCTTATCATAATCTCTTACAATGTCAATTAATTCTTCACCAAGAATGTTTACCAGACCGCCAATAGTAAACTTAATAAGGGACGTAAATGCCGGGAATTCTTTAATTGGCGGCATATTTGTAAATACAATAGGGGCATCGTTAAATTTACTTCTTAAACTATTGATAAGTTCACGAACGTCTCGGTTCCATTTTTTAGGCGAGTTCAATTCAAAAGCATCGTTACCACCAAGACCTATAACAATAAGATCTATGGTTTCTTCTGTTATAAGATGTATAATTTTATCGTTTACATTTTTTGCGGTATACCCGCTCTTAGCATAAACTTTCCAATCTACACGTGTATTTAGTGCTGTAGATAATTCATTGGCTAGTGCACCGGTGAATCCTTCTTGGTGGGTTTTGACGCCAACACCAGCTATAGTGCTTTCGCCAATAGTCAGTAACCGAATTACTTTTTTAGAAGAAAGTAATGATGAACCTTCAGAGCCTTTTGCTTCTGGTAATTTAGGGACAATATTCTTAATTTTTTTACCTTGAAAATACATGATGGGTAAAAGTGGTATAGTTAAGAAAGACCCTAATATATATTTTAAGTTCATCTAAGAATTGTTAAATGGCAATAATCAAATGCTGATTAAAGAGTTGATAGCATTCTTAGATTGAAGATAAGATAATTATATGCCAAAGAGACGATGTGGTAGAGAGATATTGGATATTTATGTGAAGAGTAGGGGAAAGCAGGTGGTTGCTTTCTGTTGGGCAATTTGGATTTTTTTCGTTTTTATTTACTTTCCAGTCTAGAACAAAATCCAAAAGATTTTTTGGACTTCATAAAAATACATAAACCATTCGTTTAAGCCCAGAGCCCGTATGGTTTATAGGTGTTGTAATAAAACCTTTGTATTCCATCAATGTTTAAAATTCTTTTATAGAATACCGTTCAATTCATTCCCAATTTATAATTTTCAAGCCAATACTTCCATTTTCTAACGCAATTAGAGAAAGTTCCATTTCATCATACTTATTAGGTAAGTCTAAATTTTTGTACTCTTCTGGATTCTCCTCTTTGAAAGCTTTTAACCATTTTTTAGAATGATAAATATTAATTATCCCTAAATCCTTATTAATCGTCCAACTGTAATCTCTACTTCCGCTAAAACCACAATAACCAGAAGAAGCGGAATCGTAGTTAATTCTACATTCATCTGAATCAAGTAAGGTGATTGTTATATTGATTTCTTCTTTCGAGTTCTTAAACTCTTTATGTTTTCGAAAAATGTAGTCATCATCTTCTAATTTATAATCGTTAAGGTCTAGAGTCCAGTTTCCGTAAAAATCCGATTTTGTAGTAGAGCTGTTTTGTCCGTTAACAATACATATAAACGTAAGGCAAATCATTGTTATGTATCCTGTTCTCTTCATAATGGCTTAAATATCAAAAAATGTTCCACAATTACACACAACGACTTTTGACTAAGCACTAAGCCGTAATTGCGTTTATAAACTGTTGGCAATAGTATTTTTTACTATTATTTCATTCAGTTTTTGAGTGTCAGATTCCGCAATTTCATTCAAGTCAAACGTAACTGTTTTTCCGTTGTCTTTAGTTATTATTAGCTTTTTTTCAATCAATTCAGTCTTTTTAATTTGATCAAAACTTAATGATTTTCCACTCCAAGTGTTAATTTTAATAACAGCTCCTTTTTTGTTCCATTGAACATAATTTTTATACCAAAACATTTTACTGAAATAAATTACCTGAAGAAAGAATCCAACAGCGCTTATTCTTTTATTCAGTTTTGGATTTTCAAATTGAAATAACTCAAATGTTCCTGCCAGAATAAAAACGAGAGAAAGGATTAAAATCGCAATCCAAATCCAACTTTTCATATTATCAAAATGTATCTTTTTTGTTTCCATCTGCGTTCTGTTATATTGTTGCCTACGTTAAGTATAAGAAATCGTAGGGCAGGTGATAAGCACTATCGTTTCGGTTTATTACTTAGCTAAATATAAATATTTTTCTTTTATCTTTTTTGTTATAAACGCCAAATTTTATATTTAGCGGACTTTGTTAATATGCACAGAACTTTCGATTAAGCCACAAATGCCCTATGTTTTTTATATATTGTTGTGCGTAGTTTATTTGTTGAAATCATAGGTTTTAACTCCGTCTTTTGTTTCGCTGATATAATATTTATTAAAATTTGTATAAAAATCTAACTCGCGAACATAGTAGGATTTCAAAATACGCATCGGGTAATTATTCTTAGTGGATTCTTTAATTAAAAAGTTGTTAATTAGGTCAAATTCACTCTTTGAAATACATAAGAATTCTAGCTCATAATATGGCTTGTTTTCATATCCCCCAGAAACTAAATTAATTACAGTCTCAACTCCCTTAGATATATTAATTTGAATCTTTCTATCAGGTAAATTCCATTGTTTATAATAATCAGTGATTATATTATATTCGTATAAATATGATTCATAATCTATATCGTATTCTTGATATTTTATTTCGTGTGTAACCTTACCTTTTTCATCTGTATGAGCATAGACTACTTCTTGTAAACCCAATTCAGACTGATAGTTTTTCATCCAATTAGTTTTTCCATAACTAACGTACATTTTATGTAATACATTATTTAGAGTTAGGCTATCAAAGACCTTTGCTGTAGCCCAGCAAGCTTGCATTTTAAAATCCGAATCCGTTTCGATTTCGACTACTGAAGCGAATAAACCAAAAAACTGCACAATACTATCTCTTTCAAATGATTTAAAATAGTATCCCTTTCTATCCAATAGAGCTATTTCTTTACTCTGCTTAAAAGAATTTAATTCTTCTTTTGTCGGAGAACTATATGTCTCATAAGAAAAATCATTATTAGTAGTGTCTAAAGATTTAGATATAAGTGTTTTTACATCTTCATTAAAAGTTATCTTAGCTAAATCAAACCTTGCGTTTTTTTTAAGGACTTTAGGTTGTGTAAATTTTTCTTTTTTGTTATCACAAGAAAGCGTCATTAATATTACAATACTCAAAAAAATATATTTCATTGTCTACTTAAGTTTTCTGTAATTACGCACAACGGTTGGGCTAAGCGTAGTGCGGAGGCAAGGAAACCTTTCGTTTCCGTCTACGCACGAAGCTAAAGCTTATTGTTTAGCTTTATTTTTTCTTGTCCAAAGCTAAATCCATAAGATTTAGCGACTTCATAAATATACACAGACCTTTCGGTTTTTCCCTAAAGTCCGCATTACGTATAGGTTTTGTTGTACCTAGTTTTTTACCCACTCAAAATCCAAAACATCGCGTAACCTATTAAGACTAGCCTTCGATAAAAATTTAAACGCAAGTCCAATAAAAACAAACCTTATCATTAGTATTTGAAGTATAGCGACTAGAATAAAAACAGGGGAAAATTCTTCTGCTCCAGTTAAAATTGCTACCGTAATTCCGATTACAGGAAAGCAAAGAATTATACTCAGTAAAATTCTAAAAACTTTGTGAATTTCAACTTTCACGTGTCCATTTTCGGAGTTTACTTTTCCAGACATAACACAAAAAGCTCCTTTTCCAATAGTGGAAGAAATGATTTTAAATTCATTTCCGTTTATGATTCCACGAAAAGATTTGTCGGTATATTCAGAAGTCAAGTTTTTAGATTTTTCCGTTCTCCTTTCTAATCGATTTAGTGTTTCTACTTGGTCATCAATTAGCCTAAATTCCTGTTCTTTAGTTGGGAAAATATTCATTTCTTAAATTAGGTACAACGGTAAATGTATGTATTCGTAGGCGAACTAGAAAGTTACGGATTTTCCAATTTCCCACAAGCCAACTCACCGCATTTTGTTTTTATTTTTTCGAAAGCCAAATCGGTGATTTGGTACTCTGGCAAATACAGTTCAACTTTTTTAATTCTCAGCAACTTAGCCTATGAAACATACATGGTGTTACCTGCTATTTCTTTTTCTATATTCTAAAACAAGTTCGTGAGGGTAATTTTCTTGTTCTTTAAATGAATTGTCATCTATATTTAATATGGCTACTATCGCGGATGCTTCAAATGACCATTTTCCAAAATAAAAATACTTTCCATTAGCTGGATTATAGTGATGCCAAGTCATCAATTTCGTTCCTTGATACCATGATTTCAAATATTTTTTTAAATCCATTTTTTTTAAATCACGAATATTGTTTTTCACAAGTTTTTTAAATGGTCTATATGTAGTTTCTTTTTTGTTTAGATATTCTTTCCCATTCAAAGCAGATATCAAGAATAAAATTAGCTCATCTTCTATTTTGGCATCTTCTATGGTTTTAGTTAAAAGGTCAATATGTTTTTTCTCAATTCCTAACAATATAGAAATAGATAAGAACCAAATCATATAGCAATAAGAATTAAGATTATATTGATCAATTAGACCTCCTTTTACTCTTAGTTTACATGCATCATCCAACCATTCTTGATGAAAATTGTCAAATAAATTATTTAATTTCAGTCGCAATTGCTCTATTGTGGCTCCTTGACCGAATGATGCAATAAATATTTCTAATTTCTTAAAAAATAACCTGTGATGTACATTTGAAATATTATCATTAGGGATTTGGTTATTATTTAACCTATCATGCGATTCTAACAATAATTGATTTTGCAGTTCTATAAAACTTTTATAATAATTTAAATCTGAAATTAAAGTGTCTCTCATTTTTGTAATTGCAGGTAACGGTTAGGCTAAGCGTAGTGCGGAGGCAAGGAAACCTTTCGTTTCCGTCTGCGCACGAAGCTAAAGCTTATTGTTTTGCTTTTTCTTTTTTTTGTTCCAGAGCTAAATCCATAAGATTTAGCGACTTAGTAAATATACACAGACCTTTCGATTTAGACCTTAAGTCCGCATTACGTTTAGGCATTGTTACCCAACGTTTTTATTTTTGCCTTTAATTGTCCGATTAATAAAACCACAAAACTCGAAATCCAAATTAAAAATCCAATTCCAACAACAATGTCGGAATTCCGACCACCTTCATTCTCTGGTAGCTCGCGAAGTCCGATTACAAATAAGGCAAATATTATAGTCAAACCCGATATTCCGATTTTTGTTTTCAGATTCAGTTTGTTAAAAATCAAGTTTCCAAAATATAGGAAATTCGCAATCCAAGGAATCGCAACAAATGGTTCTAAAGCAAAAATCCCTAACCATCCCATAATCAGTCCAAAAACACCAATTGTCCAAGTGCCGAAAAACATTGGTGTAATTAATGCAATTCCATAAAGAAGCATTGAAACCTGTTTATAGTTTAGTTTTTTCAATCAGTTTTTCTTTTTATTATAGAATTCTATTGAATATTTTGAAAAAATAAATATGCGTTAAGAGTTAAACAAATTCCAAAAGCTCCTAGCATAATTTTTGTCAAAATATTTTGCCAACTTTTATTTGAAAAATAAAGTCCAACACATAGAATTCCAATTCCAAAGAACCATTTTGAGTATTTCAATTCTGGTGGGTCAAAACTCGTTTCAGTCAGTGAATTGTTGTGATTGTAACATATCAAAGCAAAATCAAGAATTCCAATAATCAGAAGTATGTATTTAATTCTAGTGTTCAATTAGTTTCAAATGTAGGGTAACGTTTATGTATACGGATAGTTGCGGGTTTGTATGCGAGGATTTTCCGAAGGAAAATCAGATGCAGGCAAACACGCAATTACCTTTGATTAAGTACTAAACCGCAATTATTTTTATACGGTGTTGTAGTGCGTTTTTATTGCTCGTATTCATTATAACTTATCCGCTTTTTATTTCCGATTGTGTCTATCTCTATTTTTCCGTATTTAAATTCGGTTGAGTCAATTTCTACATTTTTTGGCAAATTGTAACTTACGTTAAACGAATAATCAGGTAAAAAACCATCATAAGTATAATAGTAAGAAATACTATCCGCATTCTTTTGCAATTTAGGAAACCATTTAATTCGGGTGATTTCTTGATATTCATCAAAAGTCAAGTTGTCAGCTTTTGTGCCGAAAGCAAGTCCGTTTGCTGGTTCGATTTTCAAAGTCAATTCTTTTCTTAATTCTCTTTTCTGGATTCGGTTTTCGTAAATCCTTTTTGAATAATCAAAATAGAGAAACGAAGAAACCAAAATAGTTATCAAAGTAGAAATTTGTATTCTTTTCTTGGTAGATGTATTTCTTTTTCTAAAAAAACCGATTGCTATTTTTATACCGATTAGTGATAGAAATGTGAATCCGATTATTTTTAAAAACTCAATTGGTCGAACATAACTATTGAAAGTCAATTCGATAAAGTCAGTCCAATATGCCAATAATCCAGTCAGAATTATCAGATTTATTAAAACAATTACTAAATATTTAATCGATTTTTTAATCATTTCTCAAATGCACTACAACGTCTCGGCTAAGCGTAGTGCGGAGGCAAGGAAACCTTTTTGTTTCCGTCTGCCGACGTAGCTAAAGCTTATTGTTTAGTTTTATTTTTTTCTTATCCAAAGCTAAATCCATAAGATTTAGCGACTTAATAAATATACACAGACCTGTCTTTTATGCCCTAAAGTCCGCATTACGTTTAGGCTTCCTAAGTTAGTATTCTGTTATCTTTTATGGTTTAACAAAAGAACAAAAGAGCAGAGTAAGGTTATTTTAGGTTTAGGAACTTCAGATTCCGTCAACAAAGAAAATCCCTGCTCTTTTACTATTCAAATACGATCAGTTCATTAGGTCATTGGAACCTGTTTCTAGGATGATGTATAGCATTAGTGTTTGTTCTTTAAAAATTTAATAATATGAATAAAAGTACAATTTTTGTGGGGATAGATATCTCTAAAGATGTTTTCGATGTTTATGATTCTAATAGTGGTCATTTCCAATATAGTAATGACGAGAAAGGTTTCAAGTTATTTAAAAAAAGTATAACAACGAATCATTGGTGTGTAATGGAAGCAACGGGATGTTATCATCAACAACTTGCCATTTATTTGTTCGATAGCGCTTTACGTGTTTCCGTGATAAATCCATTGATCATCAAGCGTTTTATACAGATGAAACTAAATCAGGTAAAAACGGATAAGAGCGATGCCAAGATGATATGTCGCTATGGCGAGGAACAAGCTTTGGACCTATGGTCACCGGAACCTGGTTACATTGTAGAGAGTAAAACCCTTCAAGGAGTTGTCCGCCTTTATTTTAAGCAACGTACGGCTTTAAAGAACACACTTCACGCAATGTCCACAAGTAAACGTGGAAAGGGTATGCTAATGCGTTCGATCGTACGTCAATTGAAGAGTTTGGACAAAGAAATAAATTTACTGGAATCGGAGATTGAAAAGTTGATACGTGCAAATGAACAAGAGCTTTATACCAGGCTGAACACTATACCAGGTATTGGCAGAAAAACCGCTATGCTTTTAATTGTCTGTACGAACGGTTTTCGGGATTTTGAAAGTTCAAGGCAGTTGTCCTCCTATTTCGGTCTGGCACCGAACGAGCGAAGTTCGGGCAGTAGTGTAAGGGGAAAGTCTCGAATAAGTAAAACGGGAGACTCCTTGGTGAGGAACCATCTATTTCTTTGCAGTTTTACAGCTTGTGTCCATAACCCTCAATGCAAGGCGTTATATGATAGAATAGTTTTAAAAGGGAAGAGTAAAAAATTGGCTTTGATCGCAGTCTGTAATAAATTGATTAAACAAGCTTATGGAATAGCTAAATCAGGTTTGGATTATGATAGGAATTATGTGGGTAGATTGAGCTAGATTTTATTTGTTTTTCAGCTCAGTTCTTTGTTGTACTGCGTTATTTATTTCCACTTATTGATTAATTCATGTAGTTTATCTTCCTCGGGTATTTTTTCAACCCAAGTCTGAGCTGATATTCCATGTTTGTTTGTCTTTTCCAAATCAGCTCCTTGCTCAAGAAGTTTTTCAATAATGGTATATCTCAGATTATTTAGTTCAAATTGCTCTTTTCTCCATGTTTTTCCATACTCACGAATTGCCGTGAAAATCGGACAATTATAATGTTTTCCAGCAGGTTTATTTACTTCTAACTTGCCGCTCTCGAGAAGAATTAAGGATATCTTGGAAAGGTCATGATATTCAAGTGCAATTTGAAAAGCATTATAACCATCTTCATTGCTACAATTCATGTCAGCTCCTTTGTCAACCAAATACTGAACTAATTCTATTTGTTTATCCGAACCTCTTAATTTAGAAGAACATGACATTGCTTCAATTAAAATAGTGTCGCCATAATCAAATCCAATATATTCATTAACATCAATTTTACCTAAATCCATGAATTTATAGATTTTGTTTAAGTCCAAATTGTAAATGGCTTTGGCAAATTCGACATGGTCAACTAACATAGGAATTTTGGATGAAAAAAGGTTAAATATTTTCATTTGATACAGATGGTTTCATAATGCAATACAACGGTCTAGTGTATGAGTAGTAGCGGACTTCTACTCACAAACCTTTCGGTTTTGCACTGCCATTTGTTTTATGTTTATACTTTCGTTTTATCACTTAAACCGCTATTACTTATACACATTGTTGTGCTTTCGTTATTTTTCTTGTTTTAAATAAGCATCAATAGCCTTAATTGTCTTTAGTCCTTCTTTGTGTAGTAACAGTCGCACTTTATGATTCAGTAAAATGTTAGCTTTTGTCAAGCCAAAATTATCGGAAATTATTTTCTTTTGGTCTTCATCTAGGTTTATCAAAGAATTATAATATTTATAAAATGATTTTTCATTCGAGTTTACTTTCCACCTTTCTGGCATCGCAAGGTCTGTTCCAGAACCTGTTTCGAATAAAGGATAAATATTACCATTATATTTTAAGATGGAATTATTGTGTACGCTCTCTTCTTTTATTACTTCATCAAATAATCTATAGTAATATTGAATACTATTCCTTAAAGAATCTGAAGTAATGAGTCCTGTTTTACCAGACGATTTCATGTCATCAAAAACTATATTTTTACCTTCAAACCAATGGATTCCAAAAGCATTACCTGACTTTAAGAGTAATAAAGTAGGGTCTGTGGCTATTGAATCTGACTGGAAATAACGTCCCAAATAAGTAAAAGCATCTAATCGAATAGTATCCCCTTGAAAAAGCTTTTCTAGTTCTGCTAAGTCCTGCTTAATATCAAATTGTATTCTAGCAAGGTATTTCTTTTCATCACCTTTGTCATTTTTTATATCATTAAGATTATTTAATTGCAAGGCAATAAGAATACCAATTACAACAAGAATAACTTCTCCAATAGCATAAATGAAATAATTACTGAGTTTATTTTCAGTTAATAGTTTTTGTCTAATTTTTCTAAAGAATTTTATCATTGGTTGGCGGTTTCTGATAATGAAGCACAACGGTCTCGTATAACCGTCAGTTACGGGTTAATATGCGTTAATTTTCGGTTTAACACTGACGTTAGCAATTCCGAGTGGATTCGGACGTAGTCGAATCCGCCGTAATTGCGGTTATATATTGTTGTAAACAGTTTTTTATTCTTTCTCATTTATTGATTTCAGAGTGTACTTGTCATAAGCTATTAAGTCAAACACTTTGGATTTTCCGGTATTCAACCACTTTTTATAAATCAATTTTCCGTTCATATAAACGTACAGTTCGTTATCCTTTGTTTCTTTTTTGAAAACCATTTTATCCTTGCCAAACTGAAAAGTCAGTTACGATTCCATTTTCGTTAAACTCGATTGTCAAACTTCCAGTATTTATTCCGCGTTTTGACATTCCTAAATAATATCTAAAGTCCGTTTTCGTTTCTGAATCTGGTTTTCCCAATAATTCAATAATTTCCGTTTTCGATTTTCCTTTCAGTTCGTAATTATTTCGCAAACTGTTCATCATATCCCAACGCAATGACCATTCAGATTCCGATTCCGTCCAGTTTTTCCACCTTTCAGAGTCAAATTTTTCGTGAGTGATGTTTCCTTTCAGAGCAAATCCGATTAGAATTAGCATTCCGAAAATCAGAAATCCGTATTTTAATGCTTTTCTCAATGTTTGTCTTAAATTGTTTACAACGGTCTCGGCTATGAGTAGTTGCGTGGTTTAGTACTTAACTTTGCAAGTACACACCAAACTGAAAATCCGTGAGGATTTTCAGAAGTAGGCGAGAACAAGCAATTACTTATAGCCATTGTTGGCAGTAGTTTTTATTTTCCTCTATATTTTTCAAATTCTGTTGAATTACAAATAATAATATCCTTATCTCCTTTTAGTTCAATTAGCTTTTGAATACAATCTTCAAAAGTTGAAAATTTGTGGTATCGGGATTGTCCAAGTTTTTGCCCTACTTGAGTATATAATCTCCAAAAATTATGGTCTTTCTTTTCAATATAACCCTCGTTGGACTTAAAGTCATATGAAATTGAATAATAATTTGCACCTAAAACTTGCGTGCCTTTTTTGTCACTTATAAAGGCAATATCTTTAATTCCATCTTTTACAACAAATAAATTCATAATTCCTTTGTTTCTATTTCAAGAGGATTATTAGTCCAATAAAGTTCATTGAAGATTTCGAGAAACTCAATAGTATTCCTAAAATCTTGTCGGTCTATATAAATATCAAGTTCTTTTGATGAGTGGACATAAATATTCAAATGTTCTGCGTTTTCTGAATAGTCCAAATAGTCAACAAGAAAACAAACATACTTTTCTGCTCCTAAATACTCGTTCTTTGTAATCCAATTTTTTAAGTCCGATTGAGAATCTTTAATTTTTTGATATTCATTTATTTCTTGCTCGAAATATTGTTCCTTTCGATGAAACTCGCAAATTGTATCGAGAGCTTCGTACAAGTCCAAAAATTCTTCTTGTTTGGTTGTCCTGCCAAGTGATGGAAGTCGAACGGTTGAGCCATCGTCTAATTTGAAAAGATGTTGGCTATGGACAAAATCATAAGTTTTCTTATATAAGTCCAAATATTTTAAAAGCCACCATTCTACTTTAGAGATACTTAAAGGGCCGTTTTTCTTTAAATTAAAAAAATCTGTTACTGGACTATTCATAAATGTTAGTGGTGGATAAAAGTTAGTCTATTAATTCTTGATTTTATTTCTTTAAGGTTATTTTCTGTGGTATAGTCTGAATACCAATATTTTCCTGTTCTTGGTCCTTCAATTTTTTCTATTTTTTCATAAAGAATAGGATAAGGTTGTTCTGTCAGATTGC
The DNA here is from genome assembly GCF_039968975.1 of Maribacter sp. GTDB lineage: Bacteria > Bacteroidota > Bacteroidia > Flavobacteriales > Flavobacteriaceae > Maribacter. The sequence goes on from NZ_JBDVOT010000234.1 coordinate 24,370, forward strand.
TAAAAGTACGCAAGGCATCATCTTGTGATAAATTAAACTCATCCATTAATTCTGTAATGATTTGCTCTCTACTCAAATAATTGTCGTGGATTGGAAATAAACGATTTAGAAAGTCTTTATACTTTAAATACTTGCCATTCAATTCCAAAAGCTGAACTTCTGTATCTTTCCTATGCTTATTTTGAAAATTAACTTGTCCTGTTATTATTTCTTTAATAATTTGGTATTCTTTTGGGTCTTTTTCAAGTTCTTTTATTTTCTCCTTTAATTCTTCCTCTATTTTGATGTGTGTATAGTAAACATTGTAGTCCTTTCCAAATATTGATTTTCTTTTGTATTCGCCATAACCATCGTAAAAATAATCTTCTTCTCCACTTTGAACTTTGTTATAAGCTCGATTTTTAGCTTCACGTTGGTTTTTTAAGTAGTCGTTAAAGATTTTTTTCAACTGTGGATGATGGTGAATTAAAATTGTAGCTTTTTCGTTAAATCTTTCTGTTTTCTCATTGAGAAGGCGAATAATGTATTTTCCAGCGAAAAATATTCCAACTGCTATGGCTCCAAATCCTATTTTTTCTAAAATGTTCATTTAAAGTTTTTGGTTTATCAAATTACTGCCAACGTCTCGTATATGAAACGTAGCGTGTAAAAAGACGCTATCGTTTCGGATTATACACGAGCCGAATTTTTAAATTTTTCTTTTTATCTTTATTTTACTAAAAGCCAAATTTAAAAATTTGGCGGTCTTCACAAATATACA
>NZ_JBDVOT010000235.1:0-21656 GCF_039968975.1 Maribacter sp.
ATACGATGAAGCTATTAATGACGCCATTAAAAAAGAATACCCTACGTATCACGCTTCGCTTTTAAGCATACTAGAAAATTTTGAAGAAGAATTAACTACTAAAAATGTTACTGCTGATGGCACTTACGAAAATTACGTGAAAGTTCTAAACAAAATAAGCCAGGATAGTACTTATGAAGTAGTGAGCGATCTTGCTCTAGGAGATACTTTAAAAATAAATTCTAAACATTATAATTATGAACTCGCTAAAATTATGAAAACAGTACCATTGATACATTATAGAAATAAAGCACAACCAAAAAGCATTCTATTCAATCAGCGAGTATCTGAAATAACTACTAAAAAACAAAGCTTTTCGCGTTCAGATTACGCATCGCTTTTATTAGAGGTTTATGATAAAAATGACTTTCAACTTCCAACAATACGAACAAAACTGTTTCGATTCCTTGATCCCAATACAAATGACAGACTTTATATTTATATGGGTAAACCTACTTCAAAAAATAAATAACCGAATACTTAAAGGGCATCATCCTTCTTTCCGAAGCACCTGTAATGGCGGACTATTCAATACCCCCCTACTGTTCATTAATCCGATAGCTAAGACCAATAATGTTATACCCGGCAACACCACCAAAAATGGCACCCAAGATGGTATAAATGGAGTATCAAAAATAAAATAAGCCAGTAAAAAACTACTTAACAAAGAGAGCAATACTCCTACTCCGCTTCCTAAAACACCTAAGAATAAGTATTCTAGGGCATTAATTTTCAATATCTGTTTACTCTGGGCGCCAAGTGTTCTTAACAATACACTTTCGCGAATACGTTGATACTTACTATTACGGACAGAGCCTATCAAGACAATGATTCCTGTTAGAATACTAAAGAACGCCATGAAAGATATGACCCATGAGATTTTATCTAGAATATCTTCGACCAAGGTTACTACCTGTCTTAAATCTATGATGGATACATTGGGGAATTTCTTCACCAATTCTCTCTGCAAATCAGCTGATGATTTTTTATCTGGGGCATTGGTAGTTACTACATGAAATTGAGGTGCATTCTCTAACACGCTCTTTGGAAATACAATAGAGAAATTAAGCTGCATGCGTGCCCAATCTACTTGACGAATATTACCTACTACAGTAGTCATCAATTTTCCTTGAACATTAAAAAGTAATGTATCGCCTAAAGTTACCAAAGCGTCATTGGCAACATTATCTGACAAAGAAATAGGAATTACTTTTACATTAGGGTCTACGGTAGGTATCCACTCCCCTTCCAATAGTTTCTCTGAACCGATCATAGAATCTCTATACGTTGTTCTAAACTCATGGTTTAAAATCCACTTGTTTACTCGGGTGGTAGTATCTAATCGAATATCATTTACATTCCTATCCTTTATACGTTCCAAACGCATGGTAACAATGGGTATGTTATCTATTACAGGAAGCCCTTTGGGTGTTATGGTATTAGCCACGGCATCACGCTGATCTGTCTGCACATCAAATAATATCAAATTCGGACTCTCGGCACTAGCTTCGAACGAGGTTTTGGCGAGGAGAAAATCTTTTGTAAAGTATAACGTACTAATCAAAAATGTACCAATACCAATAGCTAAAATCAATACCACTGTCTGGTTATTGGGTCTGAATAAATTCAACAAACTCTGCCTAGCGGCAAAACTCCAAGATTTTGGAAAGTACCTTTTTATCAATCGCATGAAGATAATCGACACACCCGCTAAAATGGAAAATGTGACCAAAATCCCTGCTACAAAGCCCAATGCGAACTCCCACCTACCCAATAGCCAAAATGCGAATAAAAGTATAAAGAGCACTATGGCAAAGATTACCCAAATTTGATAAGGTCTTGCCTTTTTACCAGTATCTTCTTGCACGCGTAATACCTGTAAAGGAGATACGAACCATGTATGTATTAGCGGAGACAAAGCAAATAATACAGACATACAAACACCTAGTAACAACCCAACGAATATGGCTTGAAATGAGGTAGATATCTCTACTTGAAATGGTAAAAACTCTTGTAGTATAAGCGGAAAAGTCTGTTGTAACAACAATCCTATAATAGTACCTATGAGTCCGCCCAACAAGCCCATGCCAGCAATCTGAATCAAGTAAATTAAGAATGTCTGTATTCTGGTTGCTCCCAAACATTTAAGTACCGCAACCGCTTTCAATTTCTCTTTAATATAAATATGAACAGAGCTGGCAATACCAACGCACCCTAAGAGCAGCGCTATAAATGCAACTAAATTCAGAAAACGACCTACGTTATCATATCTACGACCTAAGCGTTCACTAGTATCGGTATGGGTATCCATATCAGCATTCTCAGCATCTAATAACGGGTCAACATCTTTACTTAGGGTTTCTAAATCTGCCTTATCATTGTTGAAGTAATAATTATACTTTAGACGACTACCACGCTGTAAGAGCCCGCTATCTTCCATAAAGCGAAAAGGCACAATTATAGGTGGCGCTGCAGTGGCACCAATACCTGTGCTACCAGGAGCGGTAATCAAGGACCCAACAATAGGGAAAGTAATGTTACCAAGTTTTACACTATCGCCAGGTTTTAAATTGTATTGAAGCATTGCCGTAGCATCAACTAATGCCCCACCTTTTTCCAAGTATTCCTGTGCCGCTGTGGCAGGTTCAGTTTCTAATGCTCCATAAAAAGGAAAAGCTCCTTCAACGGCACGTACCTGCACTAATTTTGTAGTTAGACTTTTAGGGAAAGCAGCCATTGAGGCAAAATTGACTTCTCGTGCATTATACCCTCCTAAAGAATCCATCAATGCCGCTACCCTATCATTTGCAGGTTGATTACTATCAATTAGAAAATCTGCACCCATAAGTGCTTTTGACTGTAAACCAATATTGTCTTTCAGATTATCGCTAAAAGATTGAATAGAAACAACTGCAGCTATACCTAGAATAATAGAAGCCATGAAAAGTAACAAGCGCTTGCCACTTGCCTTACCATCACGCCAAGCCATTTTCAACAACCAGTTAAATGATGCTTTTGATGTTCTGTGTGTTGTACTCAAGATATTGCCGTGGTTTCGTTAATTACTATTTTACCACCTTTAAGTCGCAATACAAGTTTGTTCAGCTTTGCCAATTCTAAATCATGGGTGACAATAACCAAAGTAGTTCCCATTTCTTTATTCAGGTCAAACAAAAGCTTAATGACCTTTTCTCCAGTTTCTTCATCTAAATTACCCGTAGGCTCATCGGCAAAAAGAATAGAGGGTTTATTTGAAAATGCCCGTGCCAAGGCAACCCGCTGTTGTTCTCCACCAGATAGTTGAGACGGATAATGGTCATGACGATTACCTAAACCTACCTTGTCTAAAAGTTCCATTGCATCTTTAGAAGCATTGGTTGCACCCTGTAACTCTAAGGGTACACTAACATTTTCTAAGGCCGTTAATGTGGGCAGTAGTTGAAAGTCTTGAAAAATAAATCCTACTTTTTCATTTCGGAGTAAAGCACGTTGATCTTCGTTTAAACTACTCAAATCTTCACCGCAAAGTTCTATTACTCCGTCGTTGATTTCATCTAATCCCGCGCAAAGGCCTAACAGTGTTGTTTTTCCACTTCCTGACGGACCAACGATAGCAAAAGTGTCGCCTTCTTCAATAAAAAAAGAAATATCATCAATAACTGTCAAATTCTTAGATCCGCTGGTATACGTTTTCTTTAGATTACGTACGTTTAATATCTTTGTCATAAATCATTTTGGTACAAGACAACAAAATAAACAAATGATTTGGAATCTAATAAGTTAAGACTATGTTGAAAGTATTAAAGTTTCGTTATTTTTTATTGGCGTTGATATTCGTTGGATGTGGAGAAACACCAGAAAAAAAACAAACTGAAATACAAACCGAAGCTGTAAGCAGTACTGAAGAAGCAATTTCAACAGATGATAAAGTTATTTTATTCTACGGAAACAGTCTTACTGCTGCCTATGGTTTAGATACCAAAGAAGGATTCCCTAATAGAATTCAATTAAGATTAGATTCTTTAGGGTTAGATTACAAGGTGATCAATTCTGGATTAAGTGGAGAAACTACCTCTGGAGGGTTAAATCGTTTGGATTGGGTTTTAAATCAGCCAGTAGATATTTTTGTTTTGGAATTAGGTGCAAATGACGGATTGAGAGGAATACCTATAACGGAATCAATGAATAACTTGCAATCGATGATCGATATGGTCAAAGATAAAAACCCAGAAACAAAAATTATTTTAGCAGGTATGCAAATACCACCAAATATGGGTGCAGATTATGCTTCGCAGTTTAAAATGATGTATCCTGCATTGGCAAAAAGTAATGATATAGAATTGATTCCGTTTTTATTGGAAGGTGTTGCTGGTATTCCTGACTTGAACTTAGAAGATGGTATTCACCCTACTGCAGAAGGACAGAAGATAGTTACCGAAAATGTTTGGGATGTTTTAAAAACTATCGTATTACCTCAAGGGGGAACAGAGGTAACCGAAAAACTTGAAGAAGAATTAAACTAAGCTAAAGAAACAGTTCTTACCCTTGTCTTAAAAAGTAAGGCACGTTTAACCCTTGCATTTTTGACTTTGAAAAACCTTGCAGCTGTTTGGAAACCGGGAGTGTTTACATCAGACTTAATTGTTACATCTGCCATGGGCATAACAATGGTCTGTACTTTCGCGTCTGGTGACTTCGATTGTGCTTGGGACTTGGTTCCCAAACAGATAACAAGGAATAAAAAAATAATTGTACGCATAATAAAGTAGGTAAATTTGGTGTATAGATAACCACCTACTCGTTAGTAAACGTATTTTGAATTCGATAAAGGGTATCGTTTTCACGATGAAAAGAATACTTTTCGATGTATTACCAATTTTTGTAGTCCGTTTTCCTACAAAATATTCTTCTGTAAGATACCCTATTTGTGCATTTTATCGAGTTAATAAGCTTTTTCTTACAATATTTTAATTATTGTAAATAAGAAGACTACAAGAGGTGATTTTAAAAATAACAATTGAGAACTTAGAAATAAGAGAATTGATATTGGTTGCTAGAAATATATAAACTAAGCCATTTTAGATTTGTTAGCTTTCGTTAAAAAATTCAAATCTCTTTTAATTCTTGAGTTTTTGAATTTGTATAATCTAGCTACTTCTGTTGCAGTGCTTTCGTTTACTTCAAATGTAGTTTCAGTAACAATACTCATTTCAATAGTTTCAACTTTTACATCTGCTGCATTGTTTTGAGCTTGTGCCGTGAAGCTTAAAAAGATGATAAAGATTGTTACTATTATTGTTTTCATGACTTACGTTTGATACAATAATAGAACGCCGTAGACCTTGTTTTACTAGGTGATAGATCGCTGAAAAACGCCTAATTCTCGTTACTTGACACAAGTTCAGTTTAAGTGTAAAATCTCTTCGATAAACGACATATACCCCAAATTCACCTTACCGATAAATGATGTCGTTAACCGAGAAACGAAAAATCCAGCGCAAGTTCAAACTCAAAAATCAAGTTCAAAATCAGATATTGGCTGTTGGCTGTTGGCTTTAACGCTTGGCGTTTTTTAGTATTAAGTACTAAGATATTTCGTTAGCAATTGCTCTGTAATTTGTTTTAATGCATACGTTATTTTCTTTATTCCACTTTTTACTTCGTACTTAATACTTTGTACCTGGCACTTCAAACAAGTCTATTCTCTTTACTCTATTTTCTATTTTCTATTTTCTATTTTCAATATTTCCAACTTAAGACTTCGTACTTACTACTTTTCACTTTACAATAACTTTAATAACACATTTGGATCGGGGCAATTTTCTTTGTAAAAAGATAATCTTGCTTTTGCACACACTCCTGGGTAATCACCTTCATTACCTTCTAAATCTTTAATTATTTGAAAATGGAGATGTGGAGCGTAGTTTACATTGATATCCGGTGTACCCAACGTTGCAAGCACTTCCCCTGCTTTAAAGTCCTTACCTACATATAATCCTTCTAATGATTCTAAGGTTAGGTGTCCGTATAACGTATAGAAGGTAATACCATTTAAAACATGTTCTAAAATAATAGTTGGTCCATAATCACCAATGGTGGTATTATTTTTAAAGCTATGCACGCTTCCGTCTATAGGTACCATTACTTTAGTATCTGCAGCGTGCCAGAAATCCATACCTAAATGAATATTTCTTATTGGTTGTGCATCAGATGTAAAACCTTTCTTATCACTATATAAGTTTCTCTGCTCTAAATATCCGCCGTAGGCAATAACACCTTGTTTACCTTTAAGTACGTTATCTATATACGCTTGACAAACGGTGTAATCTGTAATATCCAGATTTATTAAATCTTTGTTGGACTTAGAAATATCTAAAGTTACATATGCACTTGCAGAAATAGCGGAGTCTAATATGCATATCGTTTCTGCCGAGTAAGACTCAAGAGCTTCTAGTAGTGTGTTCATTTCTCAAAAATATAATTTCCTTTTATGTCGTTAACATTTTTTAACCGTTTTCCTCGTAAGGTCTTTGTAAATTACCTACAAATTGCTAAAAGAAAATTGTTATGAAATTATTACAAATCACTTTATTGGCCTGTGCAACCCTAATTGCCACTAGTTGCCAATCTAAAGTCAAGAAAAATACCATTTCCGAAAACTCAGAAATGACCGAAACCGAATATGAAGAAATAGAGGAAGAAGTAAAATTGAGTCCTCAACAATTAAGTAAATATGAAACTGCGTATTTTGCCAGCGGATGTTTTTGGTGTGTTGAAGCTATTTTTGAAAGTGTTAAAGGAGTTAAAGAAGTAGTCTCAGGTTACGCCGGTGGCGAACAAAAGAACCCAACATATGAAGAAGTTGGTTATGGAAAAACAGACCATGCAGAGGCTGTAGAGGTATATTATGATCCAAATGAAATATCATTTACCCAGTTGGTTCAAGTATTCTTTGGTTCTCATGACCCTACACAATTAAATAGACAAGGACCAGATCGTGGAAGACAATACCGATCTATTGCTTTTTATAAAACTGATGAGCAAAAGAAAATCATAGAAAGCTATATGCAGGCACTTACTGATAATAAAGTGTATGATAACGACCCAATTACCACAGAAGTTGTACCTTATACTGTATTTTACAAAGCAGAGTCATATCATCAAGATTATGAAAAAAACAATCCCAACAACTCATATATAAGAAATGTATCTATACCGAGATTAAATAGATTTAAAGCAAACTTTGGAGATTATCTGAAGAAGAGTGCCCATTAAAAGATCTCCCAAGAAATTTCAATAGATAAGCGCCCTTTTTGGGGCGCTTTTATTATTTTTTGTTGAATTCAATGAATACCAAGTCTCTTGCGTCATATAATAATTGTCCGGTTAGAGTAATAGTATATTATCTCACCTATGAATTAAAGTACTAATTATCTTACAATAATTAAGAAAATAGTGTGTTTACATCATAGAAGTCAACTCTTTATTATGAAATGGACTATTTATCTTTTACTTCTTTTGGGCATTATGTCATGTAAAGAAGTAAGTAACAAGAAAAATTCTCAAGTAACACCAGTCTCTTATATTAATGATTCGCCTACCCTAGATGGCAGAGCCATAGAAAACTATTGGAATCTACTTGATTGGAAGCCTATTGACCAAAATTGGATTGGCGGACCTTTTAATCATGATGATTATAACGGTAGATACAAAATTGCTTGGAACGAAGACGGACTCTATATTTTATTAGAAATTGTTGATGATACCATTTTAGATAAAACAAAAAATCCTTTAACCCTTTGGTGGAACGATGACTGCGTTATTGTTTACGTAGATGAAGATAATTCTGGTGGTCAGCACAGGTTTAATCATAATGCATTTACCTACCATGTAGCCCTAGATGGTAATGTTGTAGATATTGGTGTTGACGAAAAGCCAACTTTATATAATGATCATATTACCTCTAAACATTTAAGAGAAGGTAATACAACCTATTGGGAAATGTTTGTTAAGGTTTACCCTGGCGCATATAATGATGAACCTAGCATAAAACCGGTTATGCTTAAAGAAAATAAGAAAATTGGTTTTGCCCTTGCCTATGCAGATAATGATAGTAGTGAAGAGCGTGAGAACTTAATAGGTTCTGTATTTGTAGCAGGAGAAAATAAAAACATGGGGTGGATAGACGCCAATGTTTTTGGAACATTACAATTGATCAAATAACTACTGTAGCACTACTTCACTATAATCTGATGTTATTACTATAGAACGATTACTATTAGCCTTCAAGTGATGCCCTTTATGAATGGTTGTGTTTCCATTTTTTGTTTCTACCATTTGTAAGCCTGTGGGTAGCTTCAACGTAGATGAATTGCCTTTTACATAAATATTAGTAGCTATTTTAGGTACGGCAACATTCAACTCGCCATTTTTTACGCTAATATCCAACTCATTAAAATCGTTCCCCAATTCAAGAACCTGTACAGCGCCAAAAGCATTCTTTATAAAAGCATTCTTAAACAATTTGTTTATGGTTACATCAGATGAAGTTGCCTGTAATTGTAATTGAACCACTTCTGACAATGAAATTTCTTCTGAATATGAGGTACTCAATTGCCCGTAGTTCCATTTTTGAACACTTACAGGTGTGTACGATGCAGAAATAGTAGTTTCTTCCCCGTCTATGGTAACTGCCCAAAGGCTTGAATGCGAAAGGTTCGCATTCAAGTTTTTGGTATTTTCAGCTAGTTTAACCTCACCATGACGTACATCCATTTTTATTCTGGTAGACTTAGGTAGGCTAATCTTAATGGTCTTTTTAATCTTAAAATTCTTTTGCTCCCCTTCATTTGAAAAGTAAAATACGTTAGGCACATCTGCTCCATTTACTCTAGAAGTACTAATAAAAGATTGTAGTTCTTCTCTTCCCTTCTCTGCGTGAGCGCGTTTTTCTTCACGTTCTTCAAGTCTTTGCTGTAATTCTTCGTGACGTTTTTCAAGTAATTCGGTTTTCTTCTCTACTAATTGAGCTCGCTCTTCATTTAGGTTCTCAATTGTTTTTTTTCCTTTAATTGCATACTCTTCCATACGCTCAGCCCATTCTTCTAATCGCTTTTGATGTTTTTTATCAAAACTCTTTTCAAAATTCTTTTGCCATTTCTTCATGTATTTATCACCATCTTTTTGATATACCTCATAATCAAAAATAAAGGCTTCTGTTTGTGGCAATGGTGGCATTTCAGGAAACGGGGCTATTTCTGGTATACTAACTACAAAAGACGCAATTTCCGGCACCTCTATACGCATACCGCCATGATCAATTATTTGATCAGAATCAAAACTAGCAAAGAAGTCGTTATTCTTAGATTTCGAAGAAATCTTGATTTCTTTACTATTCCCTAATATTTCAATGGGGCTATTTTGAAAATAGTTTTCAGCTTCTTCTTTAGTAGCTCCTTCTAGGGTGATGGTGGCCGAAATGGCCACCTCATCCTTATCCCACGTTTCAAATTCAATATCTGCATAGCTGGTATTGATGTTTACAACGGCATCTTCTGCCACAATAAATCGTTCTTGAAATGTTTTACTTTCTTCCTGCGCCAAAAATGACGTAGAAGTTAATAGACCTAATGCAATGATGAGTTGCTTAGATACTGTTGTCAATGATCTGTTCATTTTTTGATAATTTTAATTCGTTTAACTTTCTTTTTAATTTCTGTAATAATTGTAATCGTAATTGTAAATTCTCTATCAGGGCTGTAATGGTTTGATCATTAGGACCTAATTCTTTTAGCTCGGTATTTAACGTCTTGTATTCTAAGTTTAAATTATTGAGCTGCTCCATAAAACTATCTATCAACTCTTTGGTATCTGGTGATACTTCTAGTTTTGCCAATTCCATATTAATATTGGCAACGTAATAATTCTCCACCTTTTTTAAATCTGGTGAAAGATCACCGAAAGTAAATTCAGATTTCTGTTCCTCTGCAGGTGTAGCATCAACCACTGTTGTAGTATTGCCTTCATTAATAAAGAATAAAAAACCTAAGCCCAAACTTATAATTACCGCTACTGATGCCGCAACCTTTAACCAACCTTTTAAAGGTTTATGTTCTGCCGGCATTGATACTTCAAGTTTTTTCAAAAAGCGCTCTTCATGACCGGTTCTAATGGTATGTTTTTGCTTTTCCCTATCCTTTTTGAACATTTCCCTAAGATCCTGTTCCATATTTTTTTCCTTTTAATAATTCTTTTAAATGCCCCTTACCTCTAGACAACCTGGTTCTACACGCAGAGGCAGAAATCTCTAATACCTCTGCAATTTCCTGATGATCATACCCTTCTACTAAAAACATTAGTACTACGTATTTATATTTATCCTGTAATTCGTTAATGGCACATCTTACCTGCTCTACACTTATAGTTAATGGTACATTCCAATTATCATCTTCTGCAACCACTTGCATATAACTATCATCTAAAGAAACCTCTTTGTCTTTTTTAGATTTTAAAAAATCTATACTCTTGTTTACCACAATTCGTTTTAACCACGCTCCAAAAGTCACATCACCTTTAAATTGATGAATCTTTTCAAATGCTTTGATGAACGATTCTTGTAAGACATCTTCAGCGTCATCCGCATTTTTCACAAATCGCATGGCAACAACGTACATACCATCGCAATACTTCCTGTACAACTGCAACTGGGCAGCCCGGTCGTTTGCTTTGCATTTCTCTACGACATTGCTTTGAAACATCGATTAAATTGATTGGTTTTAGATTGTTGTTATAATAAGGACGACATAAAAATTAGAATGTTGCAAAAATTTTTATTTTTACACAACACTATTAAATATTCCCTTTGAAACAAGTTACAATTTCCAATGCCTATTTAACACTCATGGTGCTTGATTATGGCGCTACCATTCAAAAATTACTTGTAAAAGGTGCAGATGGTGAATATACCAATGTCGTAGTTGGTTACAACCACCCTAGCAGATATAGACTAGATGACAATGCCTTAGGCGCTAGTATAGGGCGTTATGCAGGAAGAATTTCTGAAGGCGGGTTTGTTCTAGATAGGGAAAGGTATCATTTACATCATGAAGACGGGGTACATCTACATGGAGGTAAAGAAGGATTCCATCAAAAATATTGGACCATAGATGAGGTAGATAACAGTGATAAACCGTTTGTAAAACTTAGCTATACAAGTAAACATTTAGAGGAAGGATACCCTGGGAATTTAAGCGTTAGCGTTACTTATAAGTTAATGAATAATGCTCTACAGGTCATTTATGAGGGAGTAACGGATAGAAGCACCGTCATCAACCTTACCAATCATGCTTATTTTAAATTAGATGATAGTCCGTACATAGACGAATATAACCTACAATTAAACTGCCCGTACAGGTTAGAAACCAAAGAAAACCTACTACCAACGGGAGATATTATACCTGTTAGAAAAACGGAGTTCGATTTTTTATTACCTAAAAAAATAGGATTGCAAAGATTCGATACCATTTTTGTAAAAGATATTGGCAATGAGAAAGTAGCAGAAATACATTCAAAAACTTCTGGCATAAACATGAAAGTATATACCAATCAACCAGCTTTGGTAGTATACACTCCCGCTGATTTTCCAGGTATTTGTTTTGAAACCCAGAATTATCCAGATGCACCTAATCAACCAGATTTTCCTAAAAGTGTTTTAAGACCGGGTGATATCTATAATAACATATCTATCTTTAAATTTGATATTAGAGATCAAAGCTAAAATAGCAAGGTGTTACCACATTATGGTTTCTATTTGCAAATAGAGTCTGTAAAGCCTTTATTAAATTGAAGCAATTACAATGAGCTTAGCCAATCTTACTACATCAGAATTTCTTAAAGGTATTTATGCCAATAATGTTGCTATTGTAAGTAAGGCCATTACCATAGTAGAAAGCACAAAATCAGAGCATCGTATTATTGCAAACGAGATTATTGCCGGTTGTATTTCAAAGAAACACGAGTCTATTAGAATTGGTATTACAGGAGTACCTGGTGCAGGTAAAAGCACATTCATAGAACAATTTGGAGGTATGCTTACAGACCTGGGCAAAAAGGTTGCCGTATTAACCGTGGACCCTTCTAGCAGTAGAACAAAGGGTAGTATATTGGGTGATAAGACCAGGATGGAAGAATTGGTCAAAAACCCAAATGCATACATAAGACCATCTGCATCTGGATCTTCATTAGGTGGAGTAACACGTAAAACAAGAGAGAGCATTGTAATACTGGAAGCCGCAGGTTTCAACTGTATTTTAATAGAAACTATTGGGGTTGGACAAAGCGAAACAGCCGTTCACGATATGGTAGATTTCTTTCTATTGTTAAAATTAGCTGGTGCGGGCGATGAATTACAAGGCATAAAGAGAGGCATAATAGAAATGGCCGATGCTATTGTTATAACAAAGGCAGACGGTGATAATATTCAACGTACTAATCTTGCCAAGATGGAATTTGCAAGGGCACTACATATGTTTCCGCCCAAAGAAAATGGCTGGGTACCAAAAGTCTTAACGTGCTCTGCTTTAGAAAATAAGGGTTTAGGTGATGTTTGGCAATTAATTGACACCTATTGTAAAAACATGAAAGCTTCTGGATACTTCAATGAAAACAGGCAACAGCAAAATGAAAATTGGCTGATTCAATATTTAGAGCAAGAACTATTATCTGAATTCTACCATCATCCAAAGACCAAAGAAATGCTACCATTATTAAAAAAGGAAGTTGTCAGCGGCAATATCTCTCCTTTTTTAGCTGTAGAAAAGCTATTAAAAGCTATAAAATAGCAGTAGACACTTTAAGATGTTACTAACGTTCACGTACATTATCTTAAGGATAAAAAACATAACTTTGCATCGATTTAAAAAACAACTCAATGCAACCAGTTACCACTTCCCTTCTTTCGGTCGTTGTCCCTTTATATAACGAGGAAGATAATGTGACTCTTTTGACACAAAAAATCCACGAAAGTTTGGTAGGATATGACTATCAAATCATTTATATAGATGATTTTTCTAAGGACAAGACTAAAAATGTTGTTAAAGACCTAAAGGATGAAAAGGTCCACTTAATTGAGTTGAAGAAAAATTACGGTCAGAGTTTAGCCTTGGCTGCAGGTTTTGATTATGCCGAAGGCGAATATATTATTACCATGGATGGCGATTTACAGAACGACCCGTCTGATATTCCACAAATGTTGACCTATGCCGTTAGTGGTGAGTATGATGTAGTAACTGGTATTCGTCAAAAACGAAAAGATTCACTGGTTAAAAAAATACCATCTAAAATTGCTAACTTTTTGGTGCGCCGTGTTACAAAATTAGATATTAAGGACAATGGTTGTGCCTTAAAGGTATTTACAAAAGATATTGCCAAAGACTTAAATCTGTACGGAGAAATGCACAGGTTTATTACCCTATTGGCATTTTTAGAGGGCGGGCAAATAAAACAGGTACCTGTTAAGCACCACGCTCGTCATGCAGGGGTTTCAAAATACGGATTAGAACGTGTTTTTAAAGTTGTGGCAGATATGATGCTCTTGCTTTTTATTCGTAAATACTTTCAACGCCCAATTCACCTATTCGGAATTTCCGGCTCATTAATGATCCTTGTAGGTGTTTTTATCAACATATACCTAATGATCGTTAAGTTCGGTTTTGGTGAGGACATTGGCACAAGACCTTTATTGACAGTTGGTATGATGTTCATTTTTGCAGGTATTCAATTATTTACAATAGGTATTGTAATGGAATTATTAATACGTACTTATTATGAATCTCAGAACAAACGACCGTACCGCATTAAAAAAGTAAGTGTAGGTGGCGAAGTTAAATAAGAAAGTAACCACCGGATTAAAAGTACTGATCAGTACCGTTTTAATTTATTTTATTTTCACGAAGATAAATGTTAGTGAGATTAAAGAGATACTGCTTAAGAGTAATCCCATTTACTTAATCTTTGCTACTATATTCTTTATACTTTCTAAATTTATTGGGGCTATACGCCTTAATTTATATTTTCATCAACTTAATATTATGCTTACTCATAAAAGCAATTTTAAGTTGTATCTATTAGGTATGTTCTACAACCTGTTTTTACCTGGTGGTATTGGTGGCGATGCTTACAAAGGTTATATCTTAAAGAAAACCTTTAATGTTAAAACCAAAAGAATGGTAAGTGTTTTGGTTTTAGATCGATTAGGTGGTTTATTGCTATTATTCATTTACGCATGTACACTAATCGCTTTTATTGATTTGGAACTATTAAATGGTTATCGTTGGTTGTTTATTGCAGCCATACCCCTATCAGTATTGGTCTTTTGGTTATTGAACAAGAAATTCTTTAGCTATGTATTACCAATTTTCTGGAAATCTACAGCCTTATCTGCATTGGTGCAATTGGCACAGTTGGTAAGTATCTGGTTTATACTATTGGCTTTGAATATCGATACAAATCAGATTTCATATCTCATTATTTTCTTAATATCGTCTATTGTAGCCGTGGTTCCTTTAACCTTGGGGGGAATAGGAAGTCGTGAAGTTACCTTCTACTATGGAGCAAAATTTTTAGAGTTAGACCAAAATATTTCGGTCGGGGTAAGTGTACTCTTCTTTTTAATTACAGCCTTAGTTTCCTTAATAGGTGTGTTGTACCATTTCAAGAAAATTAAATTAGAATTAGCAGCTACATCTGCAAATACTTCAGCATAATTTATTAGTAAATATGCAACAGGTACATTTTACGAGTAACCTTCTTACGTGTATTCGGGTTTAAAAACTTGCCTTGCAAACGTGTAATTCTAAATTGATCTACTGAAAGTTGAGCATCCCAATCAAAACCCTTTTCCTCTAACATCTTCATCTCATAATCGTTGACATATACCCAAACATCATTCTTACCTTTTAAGACCTCAGATGTCGTAATTTGAACAGGATACTGATTGTAGAAATCTAAAGACCAAGTATGATCACTACCTACTTTGTAAATACGATCAACCGGAATATCTTTCTCCGCAATAACTTTTGACATTGAAGACCCACCTTGATAATCTAATAAATTAGGATAAAAATGCAAGTTTAAAACAGCATTCAACAGTAATGATGCACAAACAGAAATTGTCACCAATTTCATATACACACCTTCTCTTTTCAACGCATAATATATGATGATAATAGCCGCGATAATCAAGCAAACAAAGGCTACAACACTTCTTAATTTGAATACGTAAAAGCATATTAAGGCTGAAGCAATAAATACAATACTTAGAACAAAGTATTGTCCATTCATTAAGTATTTAACCGTTTTTGATTTTTCTGTAGTATATAAATTGTAGATATATGCTGCCGTTATCACTGCAAATAGCGGAATAGTTATATTCAAGTAATGCGGTAATTTAAACTGGGCAAAACTAATGATGATAAATATTAAGGTGATACCTCCCACGGTTAAGAATTCTGACCCATCTTTAAACTTGAATTTCTGATTTATAAATAACTTTATCTTATTATAGAATGCAGTAATTCCTAAAATGGTCCAAGGTAGAAATACCCATAAAAATGTATGAAAAAAGAAAAAGTAATCGCTACTATTCTTACCAATACCTTCACCACTAAGTCGTTCAAAGCTTTGTTCCCAAAAGATAAAGAATATACCACTTCGGTGGTCCTTACCCCGTATTACTTTTTCAGGATGTAAATCAAATTGCAAGTAATAGGCATACAACATTGGTGTAATTGTTATTGCAAATACCACAAGTGCCAATAACACTTTCCAACTTATAAATGCTTTCCATTTACCGGTATAAAATAAGTGGCATAAAATAGGTAGTCCTATAACTAAAAGAGCTATCTGTCCCTTTGTAGAAAATGCTATACCAGCTGCAAAAGCACCTATTACTATAGCAGAAACGCTACCCTGTTCAATATACTTAGCAAGTTGCCAGATGGCTAAAATGCTGAAACCCGTTAATACTGCATCTGTACGAACGTCTATTGCACCCAATACAATAGTTTGTGCGGTCATAAAAATTAAGGCTGAAAGCTTACCAACATTCTTGTTATAAAGCAAACTACCCAGGCCATAACAACTATAAGCAGCCAATAATGTAGCTAGTATTCCAGGTATGCGATAAGACCAATCATGAATACCGAATATTTTATAAGACAACGCTGCCAACCAATAATGCATGTGAGGCTTATCCAAATACTCTTCTGGTCCTTTAAAAAGACTAAAAAAATCATTTTCTTGCACCATTCTCATGGCCATTACAGAAAACTGTGCAGAATCATTTTCAAATAACGTTACAAACATACCTGCAACATATACCAAGAAAATTAAGACTATTAAAAACCAGTACCTTAGATTAGATATCATAGGGAGAATTTGCGAAGTGCAAATATAAATAACTTTACAAACAACCAGCCGAATAACGAGCCAATAACGGCACCAGTAATGATATCAAGTGGAAAGTGCACACCAATGTAAACCCTGCTATATGCAACCAATGCCGCCCAAAGAACTAAAAAGATGCCTATATATTTAATTTTCGATTTTAAAATACTACCAAAAAAAACAGCCAGGGCAAAAGAGTTTGATGCATGAGCAGAAAAATAACCGAACTTACCACCACAATAACTCTTTACCAATCTCATGTAAGGTTCAACTTCTGGGTCATGACAAGGTCTTAGTCTAGCAACACCATACTTAAAAAAATTACCCAGTTGATCTGTAACCGTTATCAACAAAGCAACAGAAACTAAGAGTACCAATGTCTTTTTACCTCCATATTTTTGAAAGGAAACAATAAGTAAAAATAGATACAGCGGTATAGCACTGAATTTATTAGATACAAACTGAAAGAAATTATCCCATTGCGAGGTTCCTAGTCCGTTTAGGTATAAAAAAAAGTCTTTATCTACCTGTAATAGCTCTTCAAGCATAATAGTTAATCTTCGTATCTAGACACTTCACGATCATAAAAAGCAGTAGCTGCTTTTATCAAGTTTTCCGCCTCATCTTCTAATTCCTTTTCATCTTCTTTGGAAAACTCTTCTAGCCATTCCACTTCATCATCTTCAAGATTAATAATAAATCTTGGAAACTCTGTATGCACTACAAATATTGCAGTAGGATAATCTGTATTATCACCCAATAAAAATTTTGGAAATTCCATAAAAATTGTAATCTATAAGTTGAAAAAAATTCTACCGATACTGGTCAAAACACCTTTATGCGGCAATTAGTTTTTTAGTTAAATAATTAAATCGAATATACAACATAATAGCTGATGCCGTTAGTCCTGTAAGCAAACCGATCCAGATTCCCGTACTTTTTAAATCTGTATGCAGACATAAATAATAACTAACGGGAAAACCTATAAGCCAATATGATATAAATGTAATCAAGGTTGGTATTTTAACATCTTGCAAACCACGTAAAGCACCCAATACTACTACCTGTACTCCGTCAGAAATTTGAAAGAATGCAGCAACCAATAATAATTCTGCGGCAATCACCCGCACTTCTGTATTATCGGCAAAGTTGGTCATATCTTCGATATCTAAATATAAAGACGGAAACCAATGTCTACCTATTAAGAACAAAGCCGCAAAAAGGATTTCTAATAAAAAAGTCAGAAAAAATATAGATTGCGCAATACGCCTTAACTCTTTAAAATTAGCCAGTCCTTTTTGGTTTCCCACTCTGATCATGGCAGTAACACCAAGCCCCATACCAAACATAAAGGTCATGCTGCTTAAATTCAATGCAATTTGGTTGGCGGCTTGGGCATTCTTACCTAAAACGCCACTTAGCCATACTGCCGACGTGAAAATACCGACTTCAAAAAACATTTGTAAAGAAGAAGGAAAACCTAATTCAACAATTTTCTTCATTACTGCTTTCTCAATTTTCGCAAAATTGAATCCGGTTACATAGTACTTAAACTTCTCTTTGGTTTTAAGAATGAACCATAGGTATATAACCATAAAGATTCTAGATACCAAAGTACCAATAGCGGCACCTACAATACCCATTTCAGGAAAGCCGAAACTTCCAAAAATTAAAAGATAGTTTAAAATGATATTTATAACATTGGCTACTATGGTAGCATACATGGGGTATTTGGTTTGGGACAAACCTTCTGAAAACTGCTTAAAAGCTTGAAAAATAATTAATGGCACCAATGAAAAAGCTACCAAATCTAAATAAGGTAATGCCAACTCAACTACCTCTATAGGCTGTTTCATGGCATACATAATAGGTTTTGCCAATAAAATAAGACCAAATAATGTCAATCCTAAAACGGTGCATAGCAGTAACCCATGTTTTAGAGCACTTTTAGCATTCTCTTTAAGCCCCGCCCCATCTGCTTCTGCAACCAATGGAGTAATTGCGGTTGAAAACCCTATACCTAAAGACATGGCAATGAAAACAAAACTATTACCTAAAGACACCGCAGCCAATTCTGCAGTACCTAATTGACCCACCATAATATTGTCTGCCAATTGAACAAAGGTGTGCCCTAACATTCCCAATATTACAGGAACGGAGAGCTTAATATTATAACGAAATTCTTTGGTGTAATTTTTAAACAAAACCTAAACTAAAATTTTGTCAAAGGTACCGTTAATTGAACGATTTATGTTCTGTAAAATATGGTTAAAATTAACAATAAACACAAATAACAAAGATGAGTAAACTAAAGAAAATTGAACTGAAACAGAGCAATACTTTACAATTTATTAATTTTAACATGATATAAAAAACCGACATCAAATTCAACACAAAGCATTGAATATCATTAAATTAAAATGATTTTCAATCTAAATATTCATTATAAACTCAAAACTAAGATGGTTAATCGATTAAACTAAACAGTAAAAAAATACTATTATGCTTCACCATATCGTTATATATTCAAACACCCCTAATTACCATTAATTATGAACGAAAATCAAATGGTTTGGATTATCGATGATGACGATATATCTAAATATGTAATGAAGCGTTATCTTAAACAGTTATCTGTAACAAAAGTTATCGAATTTCCTGATTCAGTTCAACCATTAAAATTCATACAGGACAATTACGAATCTTTGGATAAATTACCAGATATCATATTTCTTGACCTTCATATGCCCATTTTAAACGGTTTTGATTTTATTAAAGATTTTCAAACAATAGCACCAAAAATTGATAAGAAAATTAACATAGTAATGTTGACATCTTCTATTAATGCAGAAGATGTTGACCAAGCAAAAACATTTCCAGAAATATCAGATTATTTTATTAAGCCAATCAAGCATAGAGATTTGGCTAGAATCATGAATGTAGAACTAAAGCAATAAAAATTACTCTTTAGTTTTTGCCTCGTTCCAAAATACATCCATTTCTTCTAAAGACATATCACTCATAACTTTTCCTACTTCCTTTGCCTTAGTTTCAAGATACTGAAAGCGTTTAATAAATTTCTTATTGGTACGCTCTAATGCGTTTTCAGGATTTACCCCCAAAAATCTTGCGTAATTAATCATAGAAAAAAGAACATCCCCAAATTCGGCTTCAATTTTCTCCTTATTTCCAGCTTCAACTTCAACTTGTAACTCTCCTAGTTCTTCTTGTACTTTTTCAAAAACTTGTTGTGGTTCTTCCCAATCAAAACCAACACCAGACACCTTATCTTGAATTCTATTTGCTTTTACCAAAGCAGGTAAACTTCTAGGTACACCTTCTAAAACACTCTTTTTGCCTTCTTTTAATTTAATCTGTTCCCAGTTTCTTTTTACGTCTTCAGCATCAATAACCTTAACATCGCCATAAATATGCGGATGCCTATTCACTAACTTGTCGCAAATAGCATTGGCAACATCTGCAATGTCAAAATCATTGGTTTCTGAGCCAATTTTAGCATAAAAGATAATGTGTAGCAATACATCACCCAATTCCATCTTAACTTCATTGAGATTGTTATCTAAAATAGCATCACCTAACTCATACGTTTCTTCAATAGTTAAATGCCTTAACGATTGCATGGTCTGTTTTTTATCCCAAGGGCATTGCTCTCGCAACTCATCCATAATGGTCAACAATCTATCTAAAGCCTCTAATTGTTCCTTTCTGCTATTCATAAATGGTGTTTTTACAAAAGTACACAACCACAGATTGCCTCGCTAAAAATCATGTTTTGTTTTCGTACATTTAAACATAAAAATTAGAGAATCTTTTGCATCAATCAAACAATCATTAAAAATAAAATCACCTTTCTAAATACAACAACTAACAACAACACAACGATGAAAACACGAAGACACTTTTTAAAAAAAGCAGGACTGTTTAGTGCCGCTACCTTACTTATGCCCAAAATTAGTTTGGCCTCAACCAAAAACTCCGGTTATGGCGTACAGCTTTATTCTTTTAGAGATGGAATGCTAGCAGACCCTATTAAGACTTTAGAGCAAATTGCAAGTTTAGGTTTTAAAGAGATAGAAAGTGCGGGTTCAAATAAAGGCTACTACTACGGTTTATCACCTAAAGAAATGGCTAGTACATGCAAAGCTTTGGGAATGTCATTAACCAGTGGACATGTACAGTTAGATGATAAGTTTGAACAAACAATGGAAAACGCCGTTACTTCTGGCCAAGAGTACCTAATATGTTCATCATTGCCATCTACAGGACAAACTGTAGATAACTACAAGAAAGTAGCAGAACAATTTAATATAGCTGGTGAAGCATGCAAAAAGAAAGGTCTAAAATTTGGCTATCACAATCATGAATACGAATTTGAATCTGAAAATGGAGAAATACTTTATGATGTACTTATGGATAATACCGAAAAAGACCTTGTACATATGGAGCTAGATTTGGGCTGGGTAGTAGTTGCCGGTAAAACGCCACTTCATTATTTTGAGAAATATCCCGGCAGATTCCCGCTCTGGCATTTAAAGGATATGGACATGCACGAAAAAGTAAGCACAGAATTTGGAAAAGGAGTACTTGATGTACAATTAATGCTTAAACTAAAAGAACTTTCTGGCGTAGAACATATTTACATTGAACAAGAAGAATATGCCCATACGCCTTTTGAGAGTATGCAACATAATATGAATTATTTAAAGAACTTATAAGCGAACATAATGAAAACCCTCTATAAAATTATTAGTGTATTTACATTAACAATACTTGCTTATAGCTGTAAAGCACAGCAACCACCAATAATACAAAGTGAAGCAAAACTGATTCAAATTTCTAACGAATACAGTTTTACAGAAGGTCCTGCTTCTGATAAGCAAGGCAATGTTTATTTTACAGATCAGCCAAACGATAAAATCATAAAGTGGAATGCAACTAACAATTCTTTAAGTGTATTTAAAGAACCCGCAGGTAGAGCTAACGGCTTGTACTTTGACCAAAATGAAAATCTACTGGCTGCAGCCGATGAAAAAAATGAGTTATGGCTTATTGATAAAAATGGTAAAGTTGACACCTTAATAACTAATTATGAAAATAAAAAACTGAACGGACCTAATGATATATGGGTAGACTTAAAAGGAGGCATATACTTT
>NZ_JBDVOT010000236.1:0-5139 GCF_039968975.1 Maribacter sp.
TTCCTTTTTTAATGGTCCAAGCTTCACCTTCAGCAGTATATAGAGTAGTGCCGATCGTAGCTACTGGTACCTTCTGGCCTGCGGCAACATTTTTTGCGCCGCAAACTATTTGTACAGGTGCATCTAAGCCTATATCTACCATAGTAACATTAAGCTTGTCTGCATTGGTGTGTTTTTCACAACTTAATACGTGACCAACAACAATACCTTTTAATCCGCCTTTCACAGATTCAAATTTTTCCACTCCTTCTACTTCTAGACCTAAATCGGTTAAAAGTTCTCCGGTTTTCTGTGATTCCCAATCTATTTGTATGAACTGTTTAAGCCAGTTATATGATATTTTCATTCAAAAAATTTATAGGTTGCAAAGATAAAACAATGCCCGTATACATTCAATAAGCTATGAAGTGTTTATTTTAATTTTTAATTGTGCTTTTTTAATTGTTTATTAGGAGTTAAATTAAATAAGAACTATGAGATTTAGTATTGCAATACTATCCGTTTTAATGTTATTAGTTGGTTGTAAGGAGAATAGACCTAAGGTGAATTTATCTGAAGGTATTTGGCTTGTAGAGCTAGATATCATGGACAACCAAATATTACCTTTTAATCTTAAGGTAGTTAAAAATGATGATGGTGATTATGCAATGCAAATTTTTAATGCAGAAGAAGTTATAGATGTCGATGAAATTGAAATTAAGGGAGATTCGGTAATTATGCAAACACCTGTTTTTGAAGGTTACTTGGCAGGTACTTTTACTGAAAATTCTATTCAAGGTCAGTTTGTCAAGGAAAGTTTAGACAGAATTGTACCCTTTAAAGCTGTTTATGGTGCTGAAGATAGGTTTATGGCTAAGAATAAAAGCACAGATAGAAATGTTTCAGGCATTTGGGAAACCTATTTTAGTAAAGATTTAGAGGAAGAGTATGTAGGTAAAGGTATCTTTTTGCAAGACGACAATAAGGTTACTGGTACTTTTAGAACTACAACAGGAGATTATAGATTTTTAGATGGCATTCTTGATGGAGATTCGTTGAAATTATCAGCTTTTGATGGGGCTCATGCTTTTCTGTTTAATGCAAAAATCACCGATTCCACTATGAACGGTGTTTTCTATTCTGGGAACCATTTTAAGGAGCCTTTTGTTGCTACTAGAAATGATGGGTTTGAATTACCTGATCCAGATTCTTTAACTTTTCTAAAAGAAGGATATGATAAATTGGCATTTACTTTTCCTGATGTTGATGGAAACATGATTTCTTTAAATGATGAAAAATATCAAGATAAAGTAGTTGTTGTTCAGATGATGGGTACATGGTGTCCTAATTGCTTGGATGAAACTAAGTTTTTGGTAAACTATTTAAAAGACAACCCTGATATTGAAGTTATAGGACTAGCATTTGAATCTGCCAAAACTGAAGAAATAGCTATAAAGGGTATTGAAAGATTGAGAGATAGGGTGGGAGTGACCTATCCAATTTTATTAGCGCAATACGGGACTTATGATAAGCAAAAAGCTCAAGAAAAATTGCCAATGTTGAATCATGTACTTTCTTATCCTACCACCATTTTTATTGATAAAAAAGGAGATGTTCGAAAAATTCATACGGGTTTCAACGGTCCGGCTACCGGTGAAAAATATGAGGAATTTAAATCAGATTTTAATACGCTGATTACTGAATTGAGTGCTGAGTAGGTTAGATAATCGTAGATTTTCCTAACCCGATATTTTCATCGTTGATATTGAAACTACCAT
The DNA here is from genome assembly GCF_039968975.1 of Maribacter sp. Lineage (GTDB taxonomy): Bacteria > Bacteroidota > Bacteroidia > Flavobacteriales > Flavobacteriaceae > Maribacter. The sequence goes on from NZ_JBDVOT010000236.1 coordinate 1,758, forward strand.
CCAGTTCCATAATATTGTCGGCTATAAAATCGCCCACATAATTAGTACCGTATTTAGAACTTCCTAAAATATCTGGAGTAACGATTTTTTTGGAAAATGACTTTAAAACTGCTGCAACAACTGCATCAGATTCTTCATTCATTTTAAAATGTTGTAAAAGCATGGCCGTACTTAAAATGGAAGCTACAGGGTTTGCAATGTTTTTACCAGCTGCGTCAGGATAAGAACCGTGTATTGGCTCAAACATAGCGTGTTCAAGTCCTACTGATGCTGATGGCAAAAGTCCTATTGAACCTGCAATGACGCTACCTTGATCAGAAAGAATATCTCCGAACATATTGTCGGTTAAAATGACATCAAATTGAGCCGGATTTAAAACCATCTGTACGGCAGCATTGTCTATCAATTGATAGTTAAGCTCTACATCTGGGTAGCTCTCGGATATTTGCGATACAACACGTCTCCATAATCGCGAAGTTTCAAGTACATTGGCTTTGTCTACCAAGGTTACTTTCTTTTTTCTGGAACGTGCAGATTTGAACGCTAAATGTGCAATTCTACTAATTTCAGATTCACTATATGAACATATGTCTGTTGCAATATTTTTTTCCTCGTCAAAAGTTTTTTCGCCGTAGTAAATTCCTCCAGATAATTCTCTGAAAATTACTAAGTCTGTATCTTTTACTTGAGCTTTTGATAAAGGGGATTGCTTAACTAAAGAAGGAAATACTTTAACAGGTCTAATATTTGCAAACAGATCTAATTTTTTACGTAATTTCAATAGTCCTTGTTCTGGCCAAATTTTTGCTTTGGGGTTGTTATCAAATTCGGGCAAACCCAATGCGCCAAATAAAGTAGCATCTGTGCTTTTACATAGTTTTAAAGTTTCTTTAGGTAATGGGCTACCAGTCTGTTTAATGGCGGTAGCTCCAATAAGCCCCTTTTTAAAGGTGAAACTATGACCAAAAGTTTCTTCAACAGAACGTAGGCACTTAATAGATTGTGCAACGACCTCAGGTCCAATTCCATCTCCCTCTAAAACAGCAATATCTAAATGCATAATCAGCTTATACTTTGTAAATCTATATTTGAAGTCTCTATTATTTGATGAATATCATCATCTTTTACTTCTTTTCTAGTATCCGCATATCTTAAGAACTCTTGATATACGTCATCTAGTTGTGTTTTTGTTAATTCATAACCTACAATTTTAGCTCGATAGGCTAAGGCAGCTCTACCACTTCTAGCGGTCAAAACAATTGAAGATTCAGTGACACCTACATCTGCAGGGTCAATAATTTCATATGTTTCTCTATTTTTAATAACACCGTCTTGATGTATTCCAGAGCTATGGGCAAATGCATTGGCACCTACGATAGCTTTATTAGGTTGCACCATCATTCCCATTTTACGAGAAACCATTAAGCTGGTATCATAAAGTAATTTGCTGTTTATGGTAGTGTCTAAATTTAAGTTAGGATGTTGGCGCATAATCATGACTACTTCTTCTAAAGAAGTGTTACCCGCGCGCTCGCCAATACCATTAATGGTACATTCAATTTGTCTTGCTCCGTTAATGACGCCGGCAATTGAGTTTGCCGTAGCTAAACCAAGGTCGTTATGGCAATGACATGAAAGAATAGCTTTGTCTATACCTTTTACATTTTCGCGTAGGTACTTAATTTTGGCACCGTATTCATCAGGTAAGCAATACCCTGTAGTATCTGGTATATTCAGTACTGTGGCACCTGCTTTAATGACCGCTTCGCAAACACGGGCTAAAAATTCGTTGTCTGTTCGCCCGGCATCTTCCGCGTAAAATTCAACATCTTCCACAAAGGTCTTAGCATAACTGACGGCAGATACTGCACGTTCAATGATGGCATCTCTGTTAGAGTTAAATTTATATTTTATATGAGAGTCAGATGTGCCTATACCAGTATGTATTCTCGGTATTTTGGCATACTTAAGAGCTTCGGCCGCAACTTCAATGTCATTTTTGACCGCACGGGTCAATCCACAGACCGTAGCATTTTTAACGAGCTTGGCTATGGCCTCAACAGATTGAAAATCTCCGGGACTAGAAACAGGAAAACCTGCTTCAATGATGTTAACCCCCAGTACATCTAGGCGTTCAGCAATGACCAATTTTTGTTCACGGTCCAATTTACAGCCCGGTACTTGCTCTCCGTCCCTTAAAGTAGTGTCAAATATTTGAACGATATTTTTACTCATATTATTTACGTAGTTTTACTCGTCAAACGAATATATAACCTAAAACATAATGCTTATAAAGTTTGTAAACATGTTTACAATGTTAAGTCAGTTTTTTAGGTGTATAAAACATTGAATTTCAATTATTTAAACTCATTTTTTTACGATGACAAATGCGCATAAAGATGCTTTGTTCGTTTTAGTTAAATCACTTTCTAAATCTGAGAAGCGTCAATTTAAGCTTTATGTGGGCAGATTAGGTGTGAATACCGACGCCAAATTTTTGGCGCTGTTCAATTTATTGGATAAAATTAAACAATATGATGAGAAAACAATACTGGAAAGCGGTATTGTTAAGAAAGCGCAACTTTCTAATTTAAAAGCACACTTATACAAGCAAATTTTGGTCAGCCTTAGGTTAAATCCTGTTAATCAAAATATAAGGGTTCAAATACGAGAGCAGTTAGATTTTGCTACTATTTTGTATCAAAAAGGACTTTACAAACAAAGTTTAAAAATTTTGGATAAGGTAAAGGGTATTGCTATAGAGAATGAAGAGAAGAATATAGCATATGAAATTGTTGAGTTAGAAAAAATAATTGAAACTCAATATATTACGAGAAGTATACCAGACCGTGCAAATGAACTGGCTATACAGGCAAAAGAATTATCTGGACATAATGTAATGACCAGTAAACTGTCAAATTTATCATTACAGCTTTATGGTATGATGTTGAAAGTTGGTTATGTACGTAGTGATGAAGATTACCAAAAAGTAAAAACGTATTTTAATGACCATCTACCATTATACAACATAGAAGACTTAGGTTTTAGGGAAAAACTTTGGTTGTATAAAGCTCATTTATGGTATAGTTTTTTGACCCAAGATTTCTTATCATGTTTTAAATATGCCAGTAAATGGGTAGATCTGTTCTATGATCATAAAGACATGATTTATCTAAACCCGGTGTTCTTCTTGAAAGGGAATCATTATTTGTTGGAATCTCTTTTTTATGTACAGTATAGTTCTCAGTTTAAAGAGGTGCTAGAGCGTTTAGAAAATACTATTAAAGAAAAAGATTTTCCTGATAACGACAATATTAACTCATTGGTATTTATGTATTTAAATGCCAATAAGCTAAACCTTCATTTTCTTGAAGGTACCTTT
>NZ_JBDVOT010000237.1:0-34387 GCF_039968975.1 Maribacter sp.
CCATCCAAGGTCATGTAATTTTGAGGGATCTGTTAGTTTTTTTAATGTTCCATCTGGTTTGTCCGAATTAAAATATAGTTCGCCTTTAAAACCTATTTTCTGCTGTATAAGTTCAGCTAAGTCTTTTATGCTGATATCTACACCGGTACCTATGTTAATATGTGTATTGCGAATTTCTTTATTTTCTTGAGCGTAACAGTCTTTAAAATCTCTTTGCTCCATCAAGAAAACGCAGGCATCTGCCATGTCTTCACTCCATAGAAATTCTCGCATTGGGTTACCTGTGCCCCAAATTTCTAAATGAATGTTGTCATCTTTCTTTTTAATACCGTATTTGTCTAAGATTGATAGAATATCATCTTTAGATGAACTTCCGTCAATTCCTTCAATAGGTAAGGCATTTAAGTCTGATGAGATAGAATTCCAGTCATTATTCTCCAGTGCCTTGCCTAGGTGCATTTTTCTAATTAATGCAGGTAATACATGAGATTTCTCTAAATCGAAATTATCATTAGGTCCGTATAAATTAGTGGGCATTACCGAAATAAAATTCGTGCCGTATTGCAAATTATAGCTCTCACACATTTTAATACCTGCAATTTTGGCAATGGCATAGGGCTCATTGGTATACTCTAGGGTGTCTGTCAGCAAATAATCTTCTTTCATAGGTTGTGGACAATTCTTAGGATAAATGCATGTGCTCCCTAGAAAGAGTAATTTTTGAACCCCATGTACATAACTCTGATGTATGACATTATTTTGAATCATTAGATTCTCATAAATGAAATCTGCCCTATAGGAGTTATTTGCGACTATACCACCAACTTTGGCAGCGGCAAGAATTACATAAGAGGGCTTTTCATTTTCAAAGAATTCAGCAACCTTGTCGGCATTTGTCAAGTCTAATTCCTTATGTGTTTTAAAAATTAGATTCGAATATCCTTTACTTTCAAGGTTTTTGACTATTGCACTACCTACAAGACCTCTATGACCTGCTATATAAATTTTAGCTTCTTTATTTAACATTGGATGTTATTTACCTACTATTAGTAAATTATATGATTATTTATTCAAAATAATTGAAGGTTACATAACCACCTTTTTTAAGGTATTGATCTTTTTGCATCAATTTTAAATCATGCGTCATCATATCTTTTACCAATCCTTGTAAATCATATTCAGGAATCCAGCCTAATTTGGTATTTGCCTTTGTTGCATCACCAATTAATAACTCAACCTCTGTTGGTCTAAAATATTTAGGGTCTACCGCAAGAACTTCTTTACCAATTTCAACTTGTATATCTGGATTAGAACATGCTTTTACATATCCTTTTTCATCTACACCTTCTCCTTTAAATTCTAATTCAATTCCCATTTCTGCAAAAGCCATTCTTACAAATTCACGAACAGGAGTAGTTTTTCCAGTAGCTATAACCCAATCTTCAGCTTCTTCAGCTTGAAGTATCATCCACATCATGCGAACATAATCTTTGGCATGACCCCAATCTCTTTGAGCATCTAAATTACCTAAGTAGATTTTATCTTGTAAGCCCAAACCAATTCTTGCGGCTGCTCTTGTAATTTTTCTAGTTACAAAAGTTTCTCCTCTAATTGGTGATTCATGGTTAAAAAGAATACCGTTACAAGCAAACATATTGTATGCTTCTCTATAATTTACGGTAATCCAAAATGCATACATTTTTGCAACTGCATATGGGCTACGTGGGTAGAACGGAGTAGTTTCAGATTGTGGAACTTCTTGTACTTTACCATACAATTCTGAAGTAGATGCTTGATAAATACGTGTCTTTTTCTCAAGACCTAATAAACGAACCGCATCTAAAATTCTAAGCGTACCTAAACCATCTGCATTACCTGTATATTCCGGAACCTCAAAAGAAACGTGTACATGGCTCATTGCCGCTAGATTATAAATCTCATCTGGTTGTATTTCTTGTATTAATCTTATAAGATTAGTACTGTCGGTCATATCACCATAATGTAGTACAAAATTTCTATGTTCTACATGTGGATCCTGGTAAAGATGGTCTATTCTGTCAGTGTTGAAAAGAGATGCTCTTCTTTTTAATCCATGAACTTCATATCCTTTTTTTAATAAAAATTCGCTTAAATAAGCGCCGTCTTGACCTGTGACTCCAGTGATTAATGCTACTTTCATACTATTGTAAAATGGATTTATAATGTTTTTAATGTTTAATTATTTATCTAAAGTCTCTATTTGAGATTTTTGATAACTGTAATATAAAATTTTAATTTGTTTAAATGTACTTAAAACACAAACCTTTCGAAAAGGTATGTGTTGCTTTTCCGTTAAAATACGTAGTAAAGGTAAAGATGATTGGGGGATTTTTATTTTTTTAAGTTATTATAACTAGTTTTTAAAAGTAAAAGTAAATTTTTCCACTACCTAGATTAAAATAATTTAAGTATTTAAAAGTCAGTATCGATAATAATTGAAAAAATCAATAGTACTCGTGCTAACTGTGGTTAATGGTTGTGAGGCAAATTTATAATTTTATTTGAGTACTATCGCTCTAAAAAAATAAACCTTAGACCAACTATTGATTTTTTCGATAAACTGTTTTATAAATGTGAATTTATTGTATGGAAACCGTTAAGGGTACAGTATATTTTTAATTATAACTCATATAATCAAATATTCTTGTAGTCGCTTTCTTATATGGGTTAAAAGTGATTATTGATTTCAATTGTTGGTAGAAATTTTAAATGTAGCGTGTGCCGTTAAATATCTTGTTTTCTATTTAGTGAGCTTAGATTGTTGAATAGTATAATCGTATTTTAAACAGTATTTAAGTTGATTTACGGAATTATCAAATTGCATTAAAAAATGTTAAAATTTAATAAATATCTTACAAAATAGGGTTTATGATTATTATTTGTGCTAAGTTTGATTTCATCATTGATTAGGGTTGCTTTCTTTTTTATAAAAATTAACGCTATTTTTTGATGTATAATTTTTACCGTATTTCCCCGTTATTTTATCAACTTAAACCACCATATGATGATATCTAACATTTTAAATGGGAAGCTAATGTCTTCTTATCAGAAGAAAAAGTTAGTTTCTCTTGAAAATTGCTACATGCATCTTAAACCGTATTTCAAGGTTAGAAAAAGTGCGAAAACTAATGAAGCCAAAAAAGTATTGGTTCGCAAAACAATCAAGAATGTAAAAGTTCAGGATACATTCAATACTATAGAGCAAAATCAAATATTGTACGCTAAATTGATGACAGAAAGATTGTTGAAAGTTTAGGTGTTTTAGAGTAGGTAGTATGTATTGATCTTACAAATAGAAAGGTCCTAAGTTTTTTTTAAAAGCTTAGGACCTTTCTTTATATCAGTTGTTATGATTAAGTCTGAATTTGGTCATTTGGTTTATATATTATACTAGTGATTTATGTTAATTTTGTCTACATTACTTAAAAATTTTTTCAAAATTTATTAGAGAGTACTTTAATTATGACCATTTTTAACAGACATCTTTTTTTGTTTACACATTAGCGAAACTTAATTCGTTTTGTGTGGATTATAAATATATTTACCCTTGTAATTAAAGAATTTCGTATTCTAATTACTGTTATAACCTTTTTGTTAAAGCTAGTTAATGTTCAAAATGTCGTTATAACTTTTAGATGTACGAGTCCCCCATGTTCTTTAATACACTAACCTATATTATTAAAGATTCTTGGAAGTACTTACTCATTTTAACCCTTTTGAGGGTCCAGAACTAAAGCATATTTTGCATACTACTGATGCACAAGAAGAGATTTGGTATTCTTGTTATTTTGGTGGTGAAGATGCGAATAAGGCATACAACCTATCATTAACAATTGATTTTCAAGGAAAACTTGATGTTGCTGCATTGCAATGGTCTGTTGACATGCTAATTAGTAGGCATGAATCCTTACGATCGGTCTTTAGTCCCGATGGAAAATTTATAAATGTATTTACATCTATTATTACCAATATAGATTTGCAAGACTTTTCACAAGTTCCTGAAAAAGATAAGCAAAATCAGATTGATAGGTATACAAAACAAGATACAGGCAGGGCGTTTGACTTAACAAAAGAGCAATTAATACGTTTTGCAATTCTTAAAATTGATGATTATAAATATCAGTTTATAATGACTACGCATCATATCGTTTGTGACGGTTGGTCTTTAGGCATTATCATGCAAGAATTAGGGGTTTTGTATTCTTCAAAAGTGAAGAACGTACCCCACAATCTTCAAGACGCTGTACCATATACCGAATATGTTACTCATCAAAATGAAATAAAATCAAGTACTGAATTTAATCAAACTGAAAAGTATTGGTTAAATCTTTATCAAAATGATATTCCGAACACTAATCTTCCTCTAGACTTTAAGCATTTAAACAAGAGAACATACAACGGTGCAAGAATCAATCAGTTGTTAGATAAAACTTTAGTAAAAGGTATTAAACAAACGGGTATAAAAGGTAATACTAGTTTGGTTCTTACATTAATGGCTGCTTTTGAGCTATTACTTTATAAAACTACTCAAAATGATAGTATTGTTCTAGGTTTACCGGTTGCAGGACAATCATCTATGGGGGCTAAACACTTAGTTGGTCATTGTGTGAAATTACTGCCAATGAAAAGTGATCTTGACGTCAATGATAGTTTTATAGATTATTTAAAGAAAAGAAAATCTGCCAATTTTGATGCTTTCGAGAATCAAGAATTATCTTTTGGTAGTTTATTAAAGAAACTTAATATTCCTAGAATACCTGGTAGAGTACCTTTGGTACCGGTTGTTTTTAATGTGGATATGGATCTGGATGATGGTGTTACTTTTGAAGGACTGTCTTACCAATATCATAGTAATGAACGTGAACACGAAACGTTTGAGCTATTTTTGAATGCAACAGGTTCAAATGATAATATAGTTCTAGAATGGTCTTATAACACAGATTTGTTTAAAGAAAGTACCATAAAAGAAATGGGAGCCTCTTTCAATACTATATTAAGTAAATTGATTGAAGGACCAGATGCAAAATTATCTGAAATTCTAAATATTACAGATGAGAACAGTATTGTAAATGGTGCTGTGTTAGACTATCCAAAAACAACACTTCATGAGTTGTTATATGAGCAGGCTACAAGTGCGCCAACCGCAATTGCTTTAGAGTTTAAACATGAGAAGTTAACTTATGCAGAGTTACAACGTAAAATAAATAGTAGTGCTGTTTACTTGTGGGAAAAGGGTATAAGACCAGGAGATACTGTTGCTATATCACTTGAAAGGTCACCAGATTTAATTGCAACGTTATTTGCAATATTGCAGTGCGGAGCTAGGTATGTGCCCATTGATACGGGCTATCCTGACAATCGTTCTTTATTGATGATTTCAGATGCCAAATCTACTTTCTTTATTTGTGATAAGTCTAAACAAGAACTTGCACATGGTGTTATGACTATTTTCATTGAAGATTTAAGGGTAAAAGCTAATGAAACCAGTAGTACTGTATTAGATGTTAGCGTTTCTTCTGATGCTGGTGCTTATATCATTTATACTTCTGGTTCTACAGGAAAGCCTAAGGGAGTTCAAGTTACACATAACAATGTAGTCAACTTACTGTATTCAATGGGTAAGGAACCCGGTATTAGGGCAAGTGACAAAATTTTTGCGACCACTACAATTTCTTTCGATGCCATGGTTATGGAGATTTTCTTGCCACTAGTTCATGGTGCAAGCGTTGTATTGGTAGATGAGGAAACCAGAAAAGACGGACATCTTTTATTACAAAAAGCGATAGAAGATGACATAACCGTAATTTGGGGAACGCCAACCATATGGCAAATTTTATTGGACTCTGGTTGGAAAAAACCTTTGCATATAAAGGCACTTATTGGTGGCGAGCCGGTGTCTAAATCTCTTTCCTTGAAATTACTGGAAAAATGTGATGAAGTTTGGAACATTTATGGACCAACTGAAACAACTGTATGTTGCATTCTTACAAAGATTTCAGAGCAAGATGATCCTATCACAATAGGGAAACCTGTAGCAAATACCGGTATTTATATATTAGATGCTTACGGTAAACCTGTGAGAAAAGGTGTTGTTGGTGAAATTGCAATTGGCGGTGACGGAGTAACCAATGGTTATTTAGGTCAAGATAATCTTACAAATGAGCGTTTTGTCAATAATAGCTTTCAGCCAAATGGTAATGCAAAAATGTATTTATCCGGAGATTTAGGTAAGCTCTTGCCAAACGGTCAGATTGAATGTTTAGGTCGTAAAGACGGGCAAGTGAAAGTTCGGGGGCATAGAATTGAACTAGGGGAGATAGAACATTGTTTAAGTAAATTAAAAGGGATACAATCTGCAGCCACAGATGTTAGAAACAATGCTTTGAAAGCATATGTGGTTTATGAGGGTGATGAATGGGAGAAAGATGTTACGCTTTGGAAAAAGCAATTAGCAGCTGAACTACCCGTTTTTATGCTGCCTCATGAGTACATAAGGTTAGAAGAGCTTCCGGTTACCATAAATGGGAAATTGGATAGAAAAAGTCTACCAAAAGACACAAGTACTATTACAAATAAAGTGGCGATTGTTCAACCGTTTACAAAAGCTGAAAAATTAGTTTCAGATGTTTGGAAAGAATGCTTGTTTTTAGATAGTGTTAATTTACATGATGACTTCTTTGAGTTAGGCGGGCATTCGCTGATTGCAGCTAAAGTAATGACAAGGTTGGAGGAAAAATCTGGTCAAAGATTACCATTGTCATCTCTATTTGAATATTCTACGGTTAAAAGTCTAGCAAGCTTATTAAAAATAGAAGAAAACACGGTTACCTGGGATTCTATGGTCCCAATTCAGCCCAATGGATTAAAAACACCAATGTTTATTGTTCATGGTGCAGGTTTAAATATACTTTCTTTTAAAACACTTAAAGATCATATGGATTCTGATCAGCCAATTTATGGTTTTCAGGCAAAAGGTTTAGATGGTAAAGAAGAATTATTACAGTCGGTCGAAGAAATTGCATCGCATTATAATGAAGCTCTTTTGGCAACACAACCAAAAGGACCATATAAGTTGGCAGGTTATTCTTCTGGAGGTATAATAGCCTATGAAATGGCAAAACAATTGATGGCAAAAGGAGAAACAATAGCTACTTTGGCTCTTTTAGATACCTATGCCTATGCTCATTACGGTAAGAGTACTAGTTTAGGTAAGAAGTTGGCGTACGGTAATTATTTAGCGAATAAGACCTTGCATGTTTTAAAGCAATTATCAAATAGAGAAGGGTTTAAATATAGAGTTGGAGTTACAAAAGCTAATTTGAAGAAACTCTTTTTAAGATTAAAGAAAGACAAAACTACATTGTCTAAAACTGATTATGATTGGGAGTATGAAAGCCGAATTATTGAACATAATAAGGTTGTTGATAGATATCATTTAAAGCCTTTATCTATAAAGGTCGACTTATTTAGAATTGAAGATGCAATTGATTATACGCACGATAGTGTACATCTTGGATGGAAAACTTTTGCTAAAGATGGTATTGAGCTACATTATGTACCAGGAGATCACCTAAGTATGTTTTATCCGCCTAATGACAAAGTCTTGTCTACAACGTTACAAAAAATTCTTGATCAAAACGGTTAAGGTTCTATGGTTATTTGTGGTGTTTATATTGAAGAATTGCATACAACCATTGACCGAAGAAATCTGTACATAATCTATAGAATTACATCATCATTTTTGAATCTTATTTAAGTTTCGAAGAACGTCATTTTTTCTCGATGAAATTTTCGAGAATCAAAAAATACGTAATGTCCAAATTAGTGTCTTAGTTTATTTTAAAACATTTAAAATCAGATATTTATGCTTCATTGTTTTTGAAGAAATGACTAATCCTCCATTTATTTGAAATTGAAATGTTTATGATATTCAGTAATTTTACTTTAAAGTTGATGTCCACTATTTGTTCAAGGATTTTTATTGAAATGTATTGGAAAAATACTGTCGGATTAAAATTTATTTTTAAAAATATGCAAGTATCGTCCCCAATAAGTCTATACCTAATTATTAATTTATAATGGAAGCCAATAAAGCAAATTCAATAAAAGATGCTACCGCAACATACAGGAAGAATATTTTATTAGATGATATAAAATTATTAGACCTGCCAAGTAGAAAGCTTACCGTAGAAGAAAATATTGGGCAAGGTTCTTTGTTGCGTACCTATTTTTCTGCTGCTGTAACAAGTAATGTAAAAGCATATCTAGCCACTAATAGCTTTGAGTCTTTTTTGGTTTCTGCATTAAGTGTTCTATTACAACGATACACCAACCAATTAGATATTTCGTTTGGCTTAACTATAGATGATAATACGTTATCGCTATTTAGAAATACAGTTGATCCTACCGTAGATTTTAATACGTTAAATAATCAAACAAAAAGCATACTTCAATTAAACAAAGCAAATCCATATCCGATGGATAAATTTGTTGAAGATTTTAACCTTGTAAATGAGAATGGTGAAAACGCACTTTTAGATTTTGTAGTTTCCATAAATTCTTCTAAAAATCAGGCGTCTATTTCAAATGAAGATAACGTTACTGATGGTATTGAATTTGTAGGATTGGTTGATTCTTTGTCAAATATAAAGGTGTTATTGGATCTTTCTAATGAGCATATAAAATTAGAAGTAGTTTTCAATGAAAATGTTTTCGATAAAGATGTAATGGAGCAATTCATGGTGCACTTAAAGACTTTAGTGCCGCGATTAATTGAACAACCATCTGTAGCTATAGGTAGTGTTAATGTTCTTTTAGATAAGGAACAATCTAGAATTTTAAACGATTTCAACTCACCGTATGTAGATTACCCTAGAGAAAAAACTATTGTTGATCTATTAAATGAACAAGCAGAAAAGACACCGAATAGAATTGCTGTAGTTTATGAAGATAGAAGTCTAACTTATAGAGAACTTCATAAACTATCTAACCAATTTGCAGATTATTTAATTAAGAAAAAAGGAGCTGTTAAAGGAAATTTGGCTTGCTTGATATTAGATCGTAGCGAATGGCTTATTATTAGTATGGTGGGTATTATGAAAGCTGGTGCCGTATATGTACCTGTTGATCCTAATTATCCTGATAAACGAAAAGAGTATATAAAAGAAGATAGTAATTGCGACTTTACGGTTGACGCAACTGCAATTGAAGAGTTTAATTCTACAATAGACGCTTATTCTAAAGAAGAAATTACAAGTGTCGACTTGAATCCTAATGATTTAATTTATATCATTTATACTTCTGGTACTACAGGTAAACCCAAAGGGGTAATGTTAGAGCATACAAACATTGTTAGTTTGTTCGTGCATGACAATCAGTTGTTTGATTTCAATGAAACTGATGTTTGGACGATGTTCCATTCATACTGTTTCGATTTCTCGGTTTGGGAAATGTATGGAGCGCTGCTGTTCGGTGGAAAATTAATTATTCCTTCTAGTTCGGTCATAAAGGATCCTTATGAATTTATGTCCTTGGTTATTAAAGAGAAAGTTACTGTTTTAAGTCAAACACCATCTTCTTTCTTGAACATTATGGGTAGCTTACCAGAAGGTAATGTCGATTTAAAATTAAGATATGTCATTTTTGGTGGCGAGTCTTTATTTCCTAAATATTTAAAGAAATGGCATGAACGGTTTCCGGCGATACAATTTGTAAATGGATATGGTATTACAGAGACTACCGTTTTTGTAACCTTTAAAATGATAGATGATGAGGATATAAGAACCAATGTTTCTAATATTGGTAATTGTATACCCACATTATCTGCTTTTGTTGTAAACGGTCAAGATCAATTGCAGCCTACAGGTGTAATTGGAGAATTATGTGTTTCTGGCTACGGTCTTGCACGTGGTTATTTAAACAGACCAGAACTTAGCAAACAAAAGTTTGCCGAAAATCCTTTTTTAGCGGACGAGAAAATGTATCGTTCGGGTGATTTAGTTCGGTTGTTACCAGATGGTAATTTTGAATTCGTTGGTAGAATAGATCACCAGGTGAAAATACGTGGTCACCGTGTAGAGCTAGGTGAAATTGAATCTACCTTAAATGAAATTTCGGGTGTAAAAAGAGCGGTTGTTTTAGCTAATACCAATAAAGATGGTGAAACTAGATTGGTTGCATACCTGCAGGCTAATGGTGTTAAACCATCAATTAGTGAATTAAAATCAGGACTAGAAGAAAAGCTACCAGTATTTATGGTGCCAGCTTTCTTCATGTGGGTAGATGAGTTTGCTACCAATGCCAACGATAAAATTGATAAAAGTAAATTACCTGAACCTTCTTATGAAAGATCCAGTTCGGATGTAATTTTTAGAAAACCACGTACCAAAGTAGAAAAGAATATTGCTGCTATTTGGGAAAAGGAATTAAGCATTTCGGGTATTGGTTTAGATGATAACTTTTTTGAAATGGGTGGTACGTCACTTATGGCGCAAAAAGTAGCCAATGCCATGATGAAGACCACGGGTATTCGTATACCTGTTACTAAATTATATCAATATACGACTATAGCATCTCTTTCATTATTTCTTGATGGAAACAAGAAGAATACTTCACCTGTATTTAAGTACAAGAAAAAAGATACAAATAAATCTAAGGATGTAGCTATTATTGCTATGTCCGGTAGATTTCCAGGAGCTAATAACATTGATGAGTTTTGGGATGTTTTAAAGAGTGGAAAAGAAACCATTTCCTTTTTTACTCCAGAAGAATTAGATCAAAGTATTCCTGAGGCTACGCGAAAAGATCCTTTATATGTTGCTGCAAGAGGTATTGTGTCTTCAGCAAAAACCTTTGACGCCCGTTTTTTCGGATTGACTCCTAAATTTGCCGAGGCAATGGATCCTCAGCAGCGTCTATTTTTAGAATTGGCTTGGGAGGTACTTGAAGAATCTGGTCACTTACTTGAGCATTACAATGGTAGAGTAGGTGTTTATGCCGGTACAGGTACTAACACCTATTATAAAAAGAATGTATTGCCTAATAGTGAAGTTGTAGAAACTATTGGTCAACTTCAATTAGACACGGCGAACGAAAAAGATTATATAGCATCAAGAACTGCATATCAGTTAGATTTAAAAGGTCCGGCGGTAAGTGTGCATTCTGCATGTTCTACATCGTTATTGGCAATTGCCGAGGCGGTAGAGGCTATACGTAACGGACAATGTGAAATTGCTATTGCTGGTGGATCTAGTATAACTGCACCAATGAATAGTGGTCACTTGTATCAAGAAGGGTCTATGCTAAGTACAGATGGTCATTGTAGACCTTTTGATGCTCAAGCAAAAGGTACCGTTTTTAGTGACGGGGCAGGGGCTATTATATTGAAAGATTTAGATGAAGCCAAAAAAGATGGCGATATCATTTACGGCGTTGTAAAAGGGGTAGGTATTAATAATGACGGCGGTCACAAAGGTAGCTTTACGGCACCTAGTGCAGAAGGTCAGGCGAATGCTATTGCAGCGGCTATTGACGATGCCAATATTTCACCAGATACCATTAGTTATATAGAAACACATGGCACGGCTACTCCATTAGGTGATCCTATAGAGATAGACGGATTAAACCTTGCCTTTGGAGAACAAGAGAAGCGAAATTTCTGCGGAATTGGTTCTGTGAAAAGTAATATGGGGCATCTGACCGCGGCTGCAGGTGTAACCGGATTGATAAAAACCATTTTAGCATTTAACCATAAAGTTATACCACCTTCTTTAGGTTTCGATAAACCTAATCCTGAAATAGACTTTGAAAACAGTCCGTTTTATGTCAATAATACATTGGCTGATTGGGATGTAGAGGGAGTTAGAAGAGCAGGTGTAAGTTCGTTCGGTGTAGGTGGAACAAACGTGCATGTGGTGGTAGAGGAGTATGAAATGGAGCAAAAGACTCCGAAATTTCAACGTCCATTGCAGCTCTTACCAATTTCAGCAAAAACAGAGACCAGTTTAGCCGGATTCGAAACTGCACTTAAAAAACATATGGATACTAAGCCAGAATTAAACTTGGCAGATGTTGCATATACTTTAAGTACCACGAAAGCTAGTTTCAATAATCGCAGATTTATTTTAGCCGATGATACAAAAGTAGCTACTGATGTTTTATTGGATAAGGATATAAAGGCAACACAATCTTCAGTTGTGAAAATTGTGCCGAGTGAAATCGTATTTCTACTTCCAGGTCAAGGTTCTCAATATTTAAACATGGGTAAAGACCTATATGATGGGGAAAGCGCTTTTCGGGAAGCTGTAGATATATGTGCCCATTTATTGTTAGATACTATAAAGGTAGATATACGAGAAATTATTTTTCAGGATGCAAGTTCTGAGGATGCAGAAAATAAGTTAAAAGATACCCGTTATACACAACCTGCATTATTTACTATAGAATATGCACTATCACAACTATGGATGAGCTGGGGAATACACCCAACAGTGTTATGCGGACATAGTCTTGGTGAATTTGTAGGTGCTCATTTAGCTGGGGTTTTCAGTTTAGATGATGCCTTGAAATTGGTTTCAATGCGAGGTATTTTGGTAAGCGGTCTTCCAAAAGGCAGTATGCTTACGGTAAGAATAGATCAAGAATCGCTAGAGCAGATACTTCCAGAAACACTATCAGTTGCAGCGGTAAATTCTGCAAAGCTTTGTGTAGTATCTGGTGAAGATGATGAGATTACGAAATTTAGTGAACTTCTAAAAGCACAGGGTTTACCATACCGCTTAATAGCAACCAGTCATGCTTTTCATTCTTCTATGATGAACCCAATTTTAGAGGAATTTGGTGAGCTGGTAAAGAATATCAATTTAAATATTCCGCAAATACCAATAGTATCTACCGTTACAGGTAGTTGGCTTACTAATGAAGAAGCCGTAAATCCTGTTTACTGGACAAACCATTTGCGAGATACCGTACTATTTTCAGATGCTATGGATACCATAGTGAAGTTAGAAGATGTGGTATTGTTAGAAGTGGGTCCAGGTAATACGCTTACAACTTTAAGTCGCCAGAATAAAGGCGCAAAACATATAAAATCTTTAGCTTCTTTACCTGTCCTTAAAAAAGATGAAAATGCTTATCAAGGGGTATTAACAGCTTTAGGTCAATTATGGCTAACTGGTCTTACCATAGATTGGAATGCCTTATACAACAACCAAGAAAGGCAAAAACTTAGATTACCAACCTATGTTTTTGACCGTAAACCATGCTGGATCGACCCTTTGGTTTCTATTCCAAAAGAAAGAACCCATTTAAATGCCGATCAGCCCATAACTAGAATAATAGAAAAACCAAAAAGTGCCGCACCAATGAGAAACGTGTCTATTTTAAATAAGATTTCTGAACTAATTTCAAATTCATACGGAATTGATCTTGAAGTTACCGACAAAGACAGTAGCTTTTTAGAATTAGGATTAGATTCTTTAATTCTAACACAAATGGCGATTACGTGTAAAAAGGAATTTAAAATTCCTATTACATTTAGACAACTAAATGAAGATATTAATACTCCAGAGCTTCTGGCAAATTACTTAGATAAGAATTTACCGGCAGATGTAATGGCGCCACAGCCTGTTGCAGAAGCAGCTCCACAGCCAGTTGCCGCTGTTAATTATGTGCAACAAGCTGTTCCTGGTACTCCAAATACTTCGGCTACCAATCAAACGGCTATAGGCTTAATAGGTGAGCAGCTTAACTTATTGAGTAGACAACTTCAGTTGTTACAAGGTAATACTGCAGCTGCACAACCAGTTACTGTAGCAAAGCCCGTGCCAGCAAAAGTGGTGAACGGGTCAGCTAGTTTAGATGCTCGTTCAGAACAAGAAAAACTTGAGCATAAAAAACCATTTGGAGCTTCTCCTAGAATTGAAAAAAAATCAACAGAATTAGATCAAGTACAAACGCAATATTTAAAAGAACTTACTGAAAAATATAATTCCAAGACTATTGGTAGTAAAAATTACGCTCAAGACAATAGAGCTAAAATGGCTGATCCAAGAGTAGTGTCAGGATTTAAGCCATTGACCAAAGAGTTAGTTTATCCTGTTGTTATTGGTAAATCTTCGGGTAATCGCTTGTGGGATGTGGATGGTAATGAATATATAGACGCGTTGAACGGATTTGGTTCTTGCTTCTTTGGTTATCAGCCAGATTTCATAAAAAAGGCAATGCACGAACAAATTGACCTTGGGTATGAAGTAGGTCCTCAACATCCTTTAGCAGGTGAGGTATGTGAACTTTTATGTGAATTTACGGGTCATGATAGAGCCGCATTATGTAATACTGGTTCAGAAGCAGTACTTGGTGCTATGCGTATTGCGCGTACCGTTACAGGACGTTCTCTTATTGTAGCTTTTACCGGTGCTTACCATGGTATTAATGATGAAGGTATTGTTAGAGGTTCTCAGAAAAAGAAAACTTTTCCGGCAGCAGCTGGTATTTTGCCAGAAGCAGTTCAGAATATGCTGATTCTTGATTATGGTACCGAAGAAAGTTTACAAATCATAAAAGATAGAGCCCATGAAATTGCTGGGGTCCTTATTGAACCTATTCAAAGCCGTAGACCAGAATTTCAGCCTATAGAATTTATTAAGAATGTAAGAGAGGTGACTACTGATGAAGAAATTCCTTTTATTTTCGATGAGGTGATTACTGGCTTTAGAATGCACCCTGGTGGAGCTCAGGCATTGTTTGATGTAAAAGCAGATTTAGCTACCTATGGTAAAGTTATGGGCGGTGGGGTATCCATTGGTGCCATAGTAGGTAAAAAAGAGTATATGGATGCGCTTGATGGCGGATTTTGGCAATATGGAGATGACTCGTATCCTGAGGTTGGTGTTACTTACTTTGCGGGTACTTTTGTACGTCATCCATTAGCATTAGCTTCTTCAAAAGCATCCTTACTTCATATGAAAGAGCAAGGTCCAAGTTTACAGGCAAATGTATCTGCTATGACAGAACGTATGGCTAAAAGCTTGAATGCTACTTTTTCAAAAGACGGGCTCCCAATTGAAATTACTTATTTTGGTTCTTTATGGAGGTTGAAATTCAAAAAAGACATTCCGTATTCAGAATTGCTGTTTGTTAGCATGCGTGAAAAAGGTATCCATATTTGGGATGGTTTCCCATGTTTCTTGACCACTGCATATACTAGCGATGATGTAGATTTCTTAATGAAAACTTTATTGGCTTCAATAAATGAATTAGTGGCTGTAGGTATACTTTCTAAAGAAGGTGTAAACGGTAATCATGTTGCTAGTCCGCAATCGTCTTTTGAAAAACTGAATACGCCACCTGTTCCTGGGGCGCGTTTAGGTAGAGATGAGAAAGGACAGCCAGCTTGGTATGTAGCAGATGCTAGTCAAGAAAGTGGTTATTTGAAGATTGATATATCAATTTAAATGACACATGTATTGTTTACTTATTTAACAGATGAAGGCAACGATGCTTTTTTTGCCGAGGCAAAGCATCGTTTCTCAACGGAGTTTGTAAACAAATTTTCTAAATATAAACGTTGGCAAGATGCAAAATCTACTATACTTGGTAGGTTGCTATTAGCTTACGGATTACAGAATTTATATTATCTAGATATAGATGACCTTAAGATGAATTTCTCTAAGGGTAAAAAACCTTTTATAGAAAATTCAGCTATTCAATTCAATATTTCACACTCCAATGATGTAATTGTTTGCGCAATTACATCAGATGGTGAGATAGGCGTCGATGTTGAGAAAATCAGTAATATCAATATTCAAGATTTTAAAGATCAATTCTCACGAGTAGAGTTTGACGCAATACTTGGTTCGTCAAATACATTAGAACAATTTTACGGGTATTGGACCCAAAAGGAAGCCATAGTTAAGTCTAATGGTTCTGGTTTACATATTTCTTTAGACTCTTTTGAAGTAATCAATAATTCTACAATGGTTGCTGATCAGCAATATCATCTAAAGGAGATAAATATAGATGCTATGTACAAATGTCATATAGCAACAGAGCAATTAATTTTAGATCATGATATTACATTAACTTCTTTAGATACTGAGAAAATTGCCAATTTTATGTCGGTAAACAGTTTTAAATCTTTTCTGTAATGGCGGTAAGCATAGCAGTCGGTCTTTAAATTGTTCTCTTTTTCGTTTAACGGGGATACTACTTAGGTTAGAATTACTGTATTTCTTTATTACGACGATTTTATAAACTAGGATAACGGAATTAATATGAAAGAGATTTTTTTGAATTAATTTTGATGTTCACTATATACGTTAACTAAAAGCTATAAACTATTTATTTATGAAAGCTGAATTTTCCCCAATTAACCTAAAAAAAACAAAAGCCCACCTGCTTAAATTCTCTTTGTTACTTGTGTTTGCATTACAAATATCATCTTGTGGTAGTGCTAAAAAATCCTCTTACTTCAATGAAGTAGGTAATAATACGTTTGCCTCTTATTTTGAACCTTTAGAACCAATTTTACAGAAGAACGATTTGTTGAGCATAAACATTACCAGTTTAAATGCAGAAGTAACTGAGATGTTCAATATTGCAAATAATGCAGGTGGTGTTCAAACTCTTGGTTATTTAATCGATCAAGATGGTTTCATTCGTTTTCCGGTTCTAGGGAAAATAGAGGTTTCTGGGTTGACTAAAAAGGAATTAAGAGAATATATCAGAGAAGAATTGATTTCGAAAAAATTGTTAATGGAGCCAATAGTGGATATTCGTTTTATGAATTTTAAGGTTTCTGTTCTCGGTGAAGTAAATCAACCTTCGGTGTTTACAATTCCTAATGAAAAAGTAACACTATTAGAAGCTTTGGGCATGGCAGGTGATATGACTATTTATGCGCAGAGAAATAATGTTTTATTGATAAGTGAAGAAAATGGTGTTAAAAGTACAAAGAGAATTGATTTGACCTCAGATGAATTGTTTACTTCGCCCAATTATTATCTACAACCAAATGATATTGTTTATGTGCAACCTAACGATAGAAAAGTTAGAAATACGTCAAATTCAGCCCAGTGGTTTTCAGTAATACTAGGTTCTTTGTCTTTAGCGGTAATTGCTATTGTAAATTTCAAATAACTCAATAATATATTTCAACATAAATAGTTTGCATAAAACTTAATGTGTATTAGTAATTAAGATACTGGTTAAGTATATCAGCTTGTTTACCCTATAAAATTAAATTTAATGACAGAAAAGGAATATTTTGATTCACAAATGTCCACTACTCGAAATGAAGAAAATTTTGATGTAAAGGGGTTATTGAATAGCTACCTTAAATCATGGAAGTTTTTTATCGTTTCATTGCTAGTCTTTTTGGCTATTTTCTTTATTGCCTTGCAATTCATGAGTACTTCTTATGATATAACTAGTAAAATACTTTTAAAAAATGAAAAAACTAATATTAATACGTCTGGTAATAATTTAGTTGCTAATAATCCATTTAGTAATTCGGAAAAGGTAAATAATGAAATTGAAGTATTAACGTCTGTACAGTTAATGCGCTCAGTAATGGATAGTTTGTCGTTGCAATGTAAAATCATTGCTCCAGATATTTTTCCTGAAACAGAAGTATACGGTTCAGAATTACCGTTCAAAGTTATAGTTGATACAATTTACCCGCTTGCGTACGAAACTACTTTAAAAATTAAAATTGAAGGGGAAGATAGTTTTAGTTTAGAAGAGGAATTTGAAGATGTACCACTCCAATCAACTTCTGCACATGGTTATAACAATTATAACTTTGATTATAAAATTGAAAAACCATACGGTATTTTTCATTTAGTTAAGAATGTTGAGTCAACTTCAAAAGAAAGTGAGTTTGTAGTTAAATTTAGGGATATAGATGAGTTGGCTCATGATTATGTAAAAAAAGCTTTAAACATTTATGTTGTTAATAAAGATGCTTCTGTAATTAATATAGTATTAGAAGAATCTAATCCTGAAAAAGGAGAAGATATAGTAAATAGCTTGGTTGCTAAATATGGACAGAAAGCGTTTTTAGAAAAAAATGGCTTAGCATTAGAAAATGTAAAGTTTATTGATAATCGTTTAAATACACTTTCTGCTGAACTTAGTGAGGTTGAAATGAACGTAGCTCAGTTTAAAACGGATAATGAACTTGCAAGTGTTGATTTTGACGTAACATCTTTTTCTGAACAAGAAATTGATTATGATAGAAAACTAGCAGATTCCGAGATAGAGTTAAAAGTTTTAAATTCTATTGAGCGTAATTTAAAGAAGGGCAATGAAGAATCTACTATAAATTCATTGAGTGTCACTAGCCCAAACCTAACTTATTTGATTAATAGTTATAATAGGCTTCAAATTGACCGAAAGAGTTTACAAAGGACAGTTCCTGAGAACAATCCTAAAATGATTGATATTAGAAATCAGTTGTCTGAACTTAGAGGTAATATATTAGGAAGTCTTTCAACCTCAAAGCAAAGTTTAAGAAGTATAATTGGCAGTATTCAAAATCGATCAGATGAATTTGCTGAAAAGAAGCAAAGAATACCATCTATGCAAAGACAATTACTAGAA
This sequence comes from Maribacter sp., assembly GCF_039968975.1. GTDB lineage: Bacteria > Bacteroidota > Bacteroidia > Flavobacteriales > Flavobacteriaceae > Maribacter. The sequence continues at coordinate 18,640 of NZ_JBDVOT010000237.1, forward strand.
ATAAGCAGAGAACAAGGAATTAAAGAAAATCTATTTCTGTACTTACTCCAAAAAAGAGAAGAGGCTGCTTTAATGGTAGGTGTTAAGCAAGATAATTTTATGGTAATTGACAAAGCTATTACCGATTATGAATCAGGATCATCTGACAAAAAATTATACTTATTGATATCATTATTATGTGCTCTTGCATTGCCATTGGCTGTTATTCATTTAAAAGATTTTATGAATAACAAAGTGTTGAGTAAGAAAGATGTTGAAAAGAGAACTACTGTTTCTGTAATTGGTGAAATTGCACATAATGCATCAGACAAAAAAATAATAGTAAGGGGTGAAGAAGCTAGTAGTCTAGCTCAAGGTTTTAGAATGGTAAGGATGAATTTAGATTTTATGCTATCAAAAAAGAATGTACAAACCGTTTTGGTTACTTCTGCAACTCAAGGTGAAGGAAAAACTTTTTTCTCATCAAACATGGGCGTAGCATTAGCATCATCAAGTTCTAAAGTAGTGATTTTGGAATTAGATAAACATAATCCCGAATTAATTGAAAATTTAGGCGAAACTAAAAAGGAATTCGGAGTTACCAATTTTTTAAATCAACCTTTAAATACCATTTCTGTAAATGATATTTTGGTTCCAGTCAAAGACAATGCAAACTTATTTGCCATTGGTTTAGGGTCAGAACAGATTGATGGACTAGAAGCATTTGGTTCCAAAAAAATGGAGGAGTTAATGGTTCAGTTAAGACAAGAATTCGACTATATTTTAATCGATTCTGCACCATTAGGTAAACTGGCAGATACTTTTGCACTTTCAAAATACACAGATTGTTGTCTTTATATAGTACGTGCTAAATATTCAAAGCTAGAAGATTTAAAAATTATTAATGATGTTAAATCGAAGAAAAAATTTAAGAACCCAATCGTTATAATGAACGATGTTTAAGAATAGTAATTTTAGCTTAAATCAAATTCTAGTTTAACCAATCATATATGAATATATACTACATAGTGGTCTTGCTATTTCTTTTGTTTTCTTCTAAAGCTAATTTTTTGGTAGAGTACAATTCGGCATGGTTTGGTTTGGAGTTGTTTTTGATTTTTACCGCTTTTTATTTAAAAAGAGTTAAGAAAAATGATGTTCATTTTTTCCTAATAAGTGCCGTTGTTTATGTTGTTTATATGTTTTTTCGGTTTAAACTGAATAATCTGTCAAATGATTATTTGATAAGTGATATTTTCTACTTTTTTAAATTTTTATTTACGTCCTATTTGTTTTGTCTAATATTAAAAGAAAAAGCACTTTACTATTTAGTGAAAGTTGTATCTCATCTAGCTTTAGTTTCGCTAGTCTTTTATTCAATTCAATTATATGGAAATGGGGTAATAGTAAAAGCAATTGGTACTGCATTTGAAAGTATAACAGTTGATGATGAGTCTTTTAGATATACCAACTTTATCTTTTTCACTTTTGATGATATTCATTATTATAGAAATTCTGGTTTTTGTTGGGAGCCTGGCGCATTTGGGTCTTTTCTGACATTAGCACTTCTATTTAATTTTTTAATTAATGATTTTAAATTAAACAAAGAAGCTTTAATTATAACCTTAGCTATATTAACAACGGTTTCCACTACAGCTTATTTAGGGGTTTTTCTTCTGTTTTTTTTGAGATACAGGGTACTTAATAATGGAAGTAATATAGTTATTGTCATTTTTGCTGTTGTTTTTGCAATTGCAATACCTAATGTACCCTTCTTAGGAGAGAAAATTGTTGAAATTTATGATCAAGATATTCAAGATTTAAAGGAATTAGAACAACTATCAGTTTATTATGAAGATGTAAAAAGGCAGATACCTTTAAATAGATTTGCGAGCGTTATTTTTCTATATGAACAATTTGATTGGAAACTTTTTTTAGGTGTAAGTAACCAATATGACCAATTTTATATAGATGAATATAATGTAAATATATCCAATGGGATTATGGATTTCATAACTAAGTTTGGTCTGGTCGGACTTGTAGTTTTGTTATACCGTTTTGGAAAGCTTTGTAAAGTTTATTTAAAGAAAACAGAATATGTGTTTTATGCAATATTGATTTTACTGACTCTAAGTTTTGGAGAACCCATTCTCATGTTACCTATAAGTGTCATATTCTTATTTCTACCAACATTTAAAAATCAAGATTTTTCACTTTTGTCTAGTAAATATCAAAAGTATTTAGAATTTCAAAGAGCTAATAATTAATAATGAATAATAAGTTAAATTCTTTAAAGGTTATTATCCAATCTTATTTTCAAGGAAGTTCAAGAACCAGTTTATTGGTTAAAAATGTTTTTTCTTCTTTGATTTTGAGAGGTTTAGGTACGGCAATCAATTTTTTATTTGTGCCATTGGTTATCAATTTCGTAAATGCTGAACGTTATGGTATCTGGTTGACATTGAGCTCTGTTCTTACATGGTTTACTTTGTTAGACATTGGGTTTGGTAATGGACTCCGAAATAAATTTTCTGAAGCTGTAGCACTTAATGATATTAAACAACAAAGAAAGTTGGTTCATACAACTGCTGCTGTTTTAATTCTTATTTCAACATCTATATTCATTCTTAATGTAATATTTACCGATAAAATCCACTGGGATGAGTTTCTTGGTGTAAATGTTTCGTATCGCACAGAGCTGCAACAACTTGTTTTTCTTTTGATTTCGTTTTTTAGTCTGCAGTTTATTTTTCAAATATATAACCCTATACAGTTTGCTTTACAGAAACCGGCAATGATTGCAAGAACAATTTTGGTAGGCAACGCCTTAGGTTTAATTGGTATTCTGTTTTTAAGAGAATTTTCTGAGCCTTCATTATTTAATTTGGGTTTTGTAGTTATGGGCAGTAATGTACTTTCCATTTTTTTATTTACAGCATATTTCTTTATCGTTCAAAGACGAGATTTAATTCAAAATATAGAAAAACCTACACTAGATACCCTAGGTTCTATATTTTCTTTAGGGATTAAATTCTTTTTTTTGAATATAGCTTACATGGTTCAATTTCAAACAAGTAATTTTTTAATTAGTAAGTATTTTACACCTGAAAAAGTTACAGAGTTTAATATAGCTTTTAAACTCTTTAGTGTAGCCTCATTAGTATTTGGAATAGTGTTAAGTCCGGTTTGGAGTTCTGTAACAAATGCTCAGGTAAATAATGATTATACTTGGATAAAGAAATTAATAAAGAAACTTTTGCTTATTTGGAGTGTTATTGCTGTGGGTAGTATAATCGTTTTATTATTAGCACCAACTATATACAACTTATGGATTGGTGATATTATTTCTGTACCATTTATAACGTCATTTGGTGTTCTGTTAATTGTTCTGTCAAATTGCTTTTCTTCTATTTATGTCAGTATTCTAAACGGTATGGGTAAAGTGAATTTACAATTTTATATATCAATTTTTGTGATCATATTTTTTGTACCAATAGCATATTTTCTGTCGGTAAAATTAGAATATGGAATTTTCGGAATTTGTATAGCAATAGTTATCACCAATGTTAATGGTTTGCTAGTTGCACCCTATCAAGTATATGCTGAGATGAGAAAAAATGAAAAATCACCTACAAAGAAGGTTGAAATAAGTAGAGATGATGCCAACTAATAAGAAAAAAATAATCACTGTTTTACTTACGTGTCATAACCGTAAGTTTAAAACGTACAGTTGCCTTCAGGCATTATCTAATTGTGCTGTGGATGATAGTTATGAGATAAAGATTTTTTTGGTAGACGATGGCAGTACAGATGGTACTAGCGATTACATCAAGGGCAAGTTCAATAATCTTCAGATAATTCAAGGAACGGGAAGTTTATTTTGGGCGGGTGGTATGCGGACTGCTTGGAAATTTGCATCAGAAAACGAAAATAATACAGATTATTATTTATTGTTAAATGATGATACAATCCTTTTTAAGGATAGTATCATGACATTGTTTAGTGATTTAAAATTTGTGAACGAACCCAAGAGTATTTTAATTGGTTCTACACAAAATCCAGAAACAGGAATGGTATCATATGGCGGACACCAATTATTAAATAAGCTAACATTTAAAAGTAAAATGCTAGTGCCTAATAAAAAGTTTCCGCAAAAATGCGAATTGGGCAATGCTAATATTATGTTGGTACCTAAAGAAGTATATGAGGAAATAGGATCTCTAACAGAAAGCTATACTCACGGTATAGCTGATTTTGATTATACTCTTAAGGCATTAAGTGGCGGGATAAGCAGTTATATATCAAGTTCTTATTGTGGGCATTGTGTTAATGATCATGGTGTAAATTGGCTAAATCAAAAAAGTAATTTAAAAGACCGTATAAAATATTTATATAGCCCTACAGGATTATCCTATAAAGAATATTTACAATTTATAAGAGTACACTTTCCATTACATCTACCTCAGGCTTTTTTATTCTTATGGGGCAAAACTTTATTTCCGATTATTTGGCAATTATTTAAAAAATAAGATTCTATAAATTGAATACGAATATTTCAATACCACCAGTGCTTTTTATCATTTTCAATAGACCGGAACAAACAAAAAAGGTTTTTGAGATGATACAAAAGGTGCAACCTAAAAAACTCTATGTTGCTGCCGACGGTCCGCGAAACAACGGTAGAGATGATTTACGTTGTAAAGAAACTAGGGCTATTATAGATTTTGTGGATTGGGATTGTGAGGTAAAAACTTTATACAGAAAAGAAAATTTAGGCTGTGGATTAGGTCCTAAAACAGCAATTGATTGGTTTTTTGAAAATGAAGAAGAAGGAATCATTTTAGAAGATGACTGTTTGCCTTCTGAGAGTTTTTTCAAGTTCTGTTCAGAACTTTTAGAAAAGTATAGGGATAATAGTCAAATAATGCATATTGGTGGTTCTAACTTCCAAAACGGGTATGTGTCAGATTCAGAGTACTCTTATTACTTTTCTTACTTTAGTCATGAATGGGGTTGGGCAAGTTGGCGTAGAGCGTGGAAACATTATGATTATGAGGTGTCAACATATCCCGAGTTAAAAAAGAAAGGATATTTTGATAACTATTTCTCTAATTTCATTGAGAAGAAGTATCGACTAAGTAAAATTGAAAAAACAATAAAAGCAAAAACAGTTACATGGTGGGATTATCAGTGGGATTATACTAAACTTATTAATTCTGGATTGTCTATAATACCTCACCAAAATATGGTAAAAAATATTGGTTTTGGAGAAGATGCCACGCACACTATAAGTGCTAGTGACAATAGGAGGAAGAATGAAAATCAAGAAATTAATTTTCCATTAAAACATCCCAAATTTGTGATAAGAGATGTAAAAGCTGACAATAAGTATTTTAAATGCTTTTTTAGGACTACTATTTTAAGAAGAAAGATATTAGGATTTTTAGGTGTTCCGGGATATTCCGCTAGAGGCTAATCTGTTTTCATGTATTGACAAAATGGAATTTTTAGGATGTTTTCAATCGTTTGAAGTACAATTAAAGTTTAATATTATAGGCGATCTAGGTTCAAAATCGATATCATCACTATAGTCTACAAGTTCAAAGCTATATTCTGGCCAAATAATATTTGTAGGGTTACATGACTCATAAACCAAGCAGTCAATAATTTTATTACCACCAGAAGTCTCAAAAGCTGCAAATATTAATGAGTTAGACGCTGGTAGACCTCTACCTTGACCTAATTCGCCACATATAATTTGTTTGGCACGTAATCTATTAAAGGTTACATTTCCAGAACCTTCAACTGAAGATGCAACACCGTTGCCCATCTGTAAAAAGTCAACATCTTCAACAAGTCCGCCCGTACCACCACGCGCGCCTTCGGTATTCTGATCTTCAAACATTACACCAACACCACTAGGGCTATTATTACCAACGATCAAACCTTTTTTAATCTGTTGTCCGGCACTTTTGTAGATACTAATATTGTCTTCGGTCCAAGCAACATCACGGTCGTTGATTACCGAAAAATTCTCTAGTAATCCTCCAATACATTTATCGTATTGCACTAATTGCCCTCTAGGAAAAGGACCTCTCATATTGTGGCCTTCAATATAAGTCAATACAGATGCATCGCATTGATCTAATCGAATACCTGTAGAGCCATCTTCTACTTTTACATGTGTTATTACTAAATTCTCAGTATATAATCCTTCAATGCAATTTCTAGTTGCATCAGGTAAAGGACCACTAGAAGGAGCATTTGTATATTTTATGGAACAGTTTTCTATTGTTAAATTATCTGCCTCAGCGAACTTAATACCCATATAAGCACCAGTGTATTCAATAATGCAATTTGATATGACAACACCGGTAAAACCGTTAACTTCAATACCATGTTGATTAGATGTCTTTATATGTAAATTTTCTATTCGCTGGTTATTTTCCGTGACTACTATAGGGCTTGATTCTTGACGACTGTTCGTGCATGGGGTTTCTACTATCTCAGGCTCAGTAATTGTTGGTACCACGGTATAGTTTTCTTCCCCGCTTGTATCAGAAGTAACGGTATAGGTAACTTCTTCGCTAAAATCTTGTGGAGTATCGGTATCGGGTTCAACTGTTGATGTAGAATCTACGGTAATGTTTGGTTTTAGTTGAAGTGTAGATATGTTATTGGTATCAATTTCAACATAAATAAGATTTTTTTCTTCATCGATAACACCAATAATATCTGTGTTAAGACCTATGTTATCATTTGATTGTATGCTGAAATTGGTGATTTGAAGCGTTGAAATAAAAGTTTCATCTTCTGCTAGCGTATCATTAATGATTATTTCACTCAGAATATCGTAATCAGATGAACAAGACCCCAACTGCAATAAAGGGAGTACTAATACCATCAAAAAAAGTATAGAAGTATTGAAGTACATAGGTTTAAGGATAGTTTTGACCATAATTCTAATTTTTTCTATAAATCACGGAGGCATGATTAAAGATTATTTAGAAACGCCTACTTCTTTTAATAACTGCGTTTTATAGTGAATGTTGTTTTAAATGACTAACATATTCAAATCACTTCTTAAAATTTGCTTTTAGATTTTATAATGATGGACTTATCTTGATTTTTGTAAATATGCAGGTTATTGAAATATAGCGTGTTCTAATGGTTGTTCATCCATTACTTTATTCACTATAAGTTCATGATAAATGTACTTTCCAATTGTGGATAAATAGAACTAATAATTCTTATCAATTTGTAGGAATAATAATATTAAAATATCTTGAGATTTTGTATTAAAACTAAGTTTTTCTGTAGGTAATCGGGGCAATATTATTAATATGATAATATTCAATATCTTTGTATTCTGAAGTAACCCCCGTAGTAATCACATTTATATTTGAATTTTTTCAATAAAAATTGATTACGATGCTTATAGATTATTTTATGAATACGAACAATAATAGTTCAGAAGTATTATGCCTTGGTTACCCAATATACAATGCTTCACTTAATGATTTGCCTAACAAACCTAAGTTGTTGGTAAGTACAATAAATCAATATTCTTATTGTATATCAAAAGAAGATACTGCTTTTAAAAATGCTTTATTAAAAAGTGATGTTATTTTACCTGACGGGGTAGGTATTGTAGCTGCGGCAAAATGGCTTAATAATGTTTCTGTAAAAAAAATTGCTGGGGCAGATTTTCATGAATTTCAATTAAAAAGATTAAATGAGATTCATGGCACCTGTTTTTATTTAGGTGCCTCTAATGAAACGTTGACCAAGATCGGTAAGCGTTTAGAAGTAGATTACCCTAATGTAAAATTTGGCAGCTATTCTCCTCCTTACAAGCCAGAGTTCTCAGAAGAAGACAATGCAAAAATGATTGAAGCGGTAAACGCTTTTCAGCCAGATGTGCTGTTTGTAGGCATGACCGCTCCAAAACAAGAAAAATGGAGCCATGCCAATAAAAATCTTCTCGATGCTAAAATTATATGTTCTATAGGAGCTGTTTTTGACTTTTATGCAGGTACGGTAGAAAGACCAAATAAAATTTGGCAAGATTTAGGGCTAGAATGGTTAGGGCGTCTTTTAAAAGAACCTAAGCGTATGGGTAAAAGATATATTTACTATGGTTTTGTATATGTGAGGTATCTTGTAAAGGCGAAGTTTAGTCAAAAAAAATAGAGTAGATAGAGAAGTAACTCGATTTTATAACATACTTACATATCAGATTTATTACTATTTTATAAAAGTACTAGGAGTTAGGGTAATTTGTCTAACTATAATTTCTAAAACGATTAGATGTTCTTGTTTTATATATACCTAATTTTTAATTCTGTATTACACACTTTAATTTATCTCATATTTACTTAATAACTATTTTCTCAACTGCATTTTTTTCTATAAATAGATTTATTTTTGAATTTTGAACACTTTTTTGCCCATAAAATAGCAAGAATGAGAATAGTTGATTTTTAAAGCATCTTTTATAACTTTTATAACGTATGTTTTAAACTAAGTTTAATTCTTTTGCGTTTATCGAATAGAAATTATACAAGTAAATCATATTTCTATTCGGCTTATTATTAATTATTTAAGCAGATTAGTTGTTTTTTTAAAATAAATGAAATTTTTAATATCTGCTTTTTTATTGTTGTTGTTTTGCCCCTTATTTGGTCAAAATAATGAAATAGTTAATGATAATATATCTGTAAACTCAGGTGGAGGTAATGCTACGGGTATAACTGGTAATTATTCTTACTCTATTGGTCAACTATTTTTTACCCCAATTAATGATAAAGTGGATAAGATAGAGCTAGGAGTTCAATATAATTTAGAAAATGAAATACCCTTTATAGAAGAGGAGAAAGGGGAGTTTCTTATTTATCCAAATCCAGTTGCAGATGTTCTTAAAATAAGTTATGCTTCTATTGATGATTTGACATATAACATAATTGAACTAAGTGGTAAATCAATGCTTTCAGGAGCAATTAAAAATAATTACACTGAAATAAATCTGGAGTTTTTAATGGAAGGAATGTATGTTTTTGTGATTTTACAAAACAATAGAATTATTAATTCTGTCAAAATAATTAAGAAATAAATGAAAGTATATCTAGCCATATTAGTTTTCTGTATGAGCCATTTCATTTCTATTGCTCAGTTTAATGAAAAAATTAGTTACCAAGCGGTTATAAGAAATATTGAAGGTGAGATTTTGGTAAAATCGCCGGTTGGTGTTAAAATAGCTATTATTTACCAAGACATAAATGGATCTAGGGTTTATGAAGAAACTCATGCCTTGGTTACTAATGAAAATGGGTTAGTTACCTTGCAAATTGGCGCAGGCGACGTATTATTGGGTAATTTCTCTACCATTGAATGGTCGAACGGTCCTTTTTACTTAGAAACGCAAATGGATTTAAGCGGTGGTACAAATTATTCTATAACAGGTTTAACAGAACTTTTAAGTGTACCCTATGCTCTATATGCTAAAACTGCAGGTTCGGTACAATCAACAAATAGTAATTATCAAAATAAGGCAGACATCATTTCTTTGGAAAATAATAGGAATATTAATGTAAATGATGTCTATAATACTATTGAATGTACGCAAACAGCTAGTTTATCCTTGATTTCAAATTTTGATAGTATGGCTATTGGTGAAATCATTAATCTTGAGGCTCATAATGGTGCCGTACTTTCAATACAAGCTATGGAAGGGGTTTCTTTAAATTATACTGAAGGGGGCAGGGCTACCTTTATAAGCAATACTGGTACTGTTCGTTTTGGTATTTTACGTAAAATTGCTGAAAATTCATATATCGTTTCTGGACAATGAAATTATTCTATTACTTCCTTTTTTTAACATTGAGTTTAAATGCTCAGAATTATCATTATGCGGTAGATAAAAAAGCTATTCAAGAAGTAGAGTTTTATTTAGAAGAAAAGGCAAAAACAAGTGCCGGTGTATATAATGGAGAGGTATTGTTAAGAACTTTATGGAGCAATGTTGAAAAGAATGAAGGAATACATACTATTGATTGGGACGGCTTAGATGATGAAGGTACACCGGTATCTTCTGGAGATTATACTATAAAAGTGCTTTCTAATAATGTAAAGTATGAATGGGAAGGTGCTAAAATTGGTAATACATCTAAAAACCTTACCGGAGAAAATAGATATCATGGTTTAAGCGGCTTTTTTAAGTTTATAGTTCATGATGAAGATATCTATTGGTCTAATGGCTATAATGAACAACGAACAGCGGCATATAGCTCTCAATTAAGTAACCCACAAGTAACGACCCCGGTGTTAGATAAAGGCGCAATAGTTAAATATATTTCTGCGGGAGAAGGAAAAGTGTTTTGGAGTGGGCATGATGTTCAAGCAAATAAATCATTTGTATTTGTTACTGATCAGATTAATAACGAAGAATATATTTTTGATAGTTCAATATCTTACGATGTAACGTATTCTAGAACATATGAATCTTGTTTGAATTTAATAGAGGGTAATGATGCATACATAACCGGTTTGGCTTATTATAATGGTTATTTGTTTGTTGCAAGACAGCTTCAAAACTCTATCCATGTTTTAAATTTATCAGATGGTGGTTCTTTGGTACAAACTATTGATTTTATAAATGCGCCTAGAGAATTAACAACGGATGACAAAGGGAATCTTTGGTTAATTTCAGATGATTCCATTGTCTCAAAATATATTATTCATGAAAACGGTCAGTTAGAAAAGTCTAACCTAAGTATTTCGTCATTAGATGAACCATTGACTTTAGGGTTTAATAAGATAGATAATGTACTTGGTGTGTGTGACGGGGGGGCTTATCAGCAAATTCGATTTTTCAATGCTGATAATGGTGAGGAAGATACACCGTTTGGAGAACTGGGTGGTTATGCAAATGGACCAGTAGTTTCTAATAATAAATTTTATTTTTCAGATTCAAAATCTAAAGATTTCAATGCTGATATATATACGCCCCAATATAATCATGCATCATTAACTTTTGAAAATGATGGTTCGTTTTGGGTTTTAGATACTGGAAACAACAGAATGATGAAATATGATAGTAATCGAAACTTCCAGAATAAAATTCAATATACTCCAGATTGGTTGATGATGTCTATTGATAAAAATAATAGTTCAAGATTATTTGTTGAATTTCTAGAGTATGAAATAGATTATACTGAAGAAAATGTGGGTGAAAGTTGGACTTTAAAAAATAATTGGGGCTTCTTAATACAAGATGAATATAATAACTCATTCGGTCGAATAAGAGAACCGGTAACTTTATCTAATGGAAGAACTTATTTTTTACTAACTAAAGATTATAATTTTGTAATAGCTGAATTGGATGAACATGGAATAAGAATTAGCGATAAGGTTCTAGATGGCTTTAATTGGGTTTGGTTAAAAGACGGTACATTGGTATATGTAAATCCTGCAGAATTAAACGGAGATGTTATTTGGGAGAAGTATGATTTAAATGGTTTTGATTTTAATAACGATCCTATTTTTTTTGGTGGCTCACTTTTAGCAAAAAGAACTAATATATCATCTAATGAACCTCTTTTTCGATATGGTAGTTCCTTGAGTGTTGTACTTATAAATGAGTATAAACTTCTTACTTTTGATGCTAGTCCAGAAAAAAATAATATGGGATCTGGCTATCATTTAGGTTTATTAAATACGAATGATAATACTTGGATATTTAAAACGTCTAAAGCTACAGGGAAGGACTATACTGGCGAATATCCTTTAGATGGTCGATTTGATACAGGGAATGAAGTGCATAATGCAGGAAGTAAAGCAATGGCATTTGGTAAACATATTATTTGGGGGTATTATGGTGAATTTTGGAAAGGTGGTTTTCAAACCAACCAATACGCTCATTATTGGGAAAATGGTCTGTTATTGAATGTGTTTGGCACAAATTGGAAGGAAAATCCAAACGGTCTTTTGGTCAATAGGTCAGGGGGGGCAGTATTTACGCCTTTTGAAGGTATGGCTGGGAATGCAATTACACCATATACTGTTTTCAACCCAATAAATTCTAATATTGCTTATTTATATCACCCTGATGAATCTTGGCATGGGGGTATTCATAGATGGAAAATTTCTAATTTAAATAGTGTGGAAGTCGATAGGCTTTCAATTACAGTAGAATAAATATGTTTTAACTTTTAATCTTCCACCATCCTTTTTTCATAAACGGTCTCTCAAGAATTGGGAATGCCAATAAGCAGAGTAGAGTAGTAACTATAATTAAAACCAGTGGAAGTATTTCTCTGTAGGCTATAGTTGGGATAAGGAAATGACCAGTAACAGATATGACTTGAAAATGTATGAGATAAATAATATAACAAGCACCACCTATTATGGTAAATGGTGTAAAAGATAGGTACTTTAAAAAATATTTTTGAATCAAAATACCATATAGGAATATGAACAAGAAAAATGGCTGTACTATTTCAATGGCTAGTAAAGTTTCATAATGTGCAAGACCAAAAAAAAGTATCAGACATAGTAAAGTAATTGTTTGACCTAATAGTCTAAAAGGAAAAAAATAGGTCTTTTTTGTTTCTAAAATTGCTATGATAATACCTATAGCAAACCAATGAAAATACGTGGTTAAAAAAGGCAATCTATAAAATTGTGAAAAGGCAAATGTGCATAATGCAAATACAGACCATTTCCAAATAGAGTCTTTTGCTAATAGATATAATAAAGGAAGTAATAAATAGAATACGACCTCTATTTCTAAGGACCAAGTAACAACATTGATTAAATTAGAGTCAAAGTTACTGGTATATGTGAGTACTCGAAATAAGCTATAATTTTTTTCCGAATCAAACCCGTCTCTAAAACTTAGTAATGAATAAAATACTATGGTGGTTATTAAAAAAGGTGGCTCAATACGTTCTATTCTTCGTATTAAATATTGCTTGTAACTAAATTTTTTAGTCTTCAATATCTGTGAAGACAATACAAAACCGGAAATACTAAAAAATAAGGGAACTCCATAATGCCCTGTAAACCATAAATTGGATAATATAGAAGCCTTATCCATATAGAGGGTCAGAAAGGCATCTACGTGAAATATGAGGACCGTCATGATAGCAATAAACCGAAGGCCATCTATTTCTGGCCTGTATGTACCTTTAGAGACAACCCTTTTAAACCGTTTTAAATACATGTATTTGTCAGTTTTTAAATTGAGAGATTTCGTATTGTAAATAAAATATTTTATTGTGGAATTTAAGCTGTTACTTAATTATCCATTCCAAATCTTTAAAGCATGGGCCTTGTGTAGCTTCAGAGAATTTTATATCGTTACCGTAGCCGTTCCATTCCATTAGAACCACTTTAGAATGCTTATCAATTATTAGGTCCCATCCTATACATTGCACCATGGGGAGTTTTAAATGAAGTTTTTTTACTTCTGCTGCACATATTTTAAAATTGGGTATGATTTTATCTTTAAATTCAATATTAGAATCTGGATGGCTGCTTATAGTTTGCCAATTAGGTAAATAGCCCACTTCATTTAGTGTGCCATCAATTATATCAATTGGTATTCTTATATGTGTTTTAGAAGTTATATGAGTTTCTCCGTTTCTACCTATTCGTAAGTAACTTGATCGTAAAGATGATGTGCCGGTTTTATTAATGACTGTAGTCAAGCGAATTGTAGCGGTACTATTGAGTTGAAATTGATTAAAAAAATCATGTTGTTCAATAAATAGTTGAAGGGTACCGTTCCCAATAATCTCTAGGGTTTTTAAGTTTAAATTTTCTGTTTTGAGAGCCTTTACGCCTTTTCCTTGAAAAGAATTATCTGCCTTAAAAATTATTTTATTTGTTGGTTGTTTTTCTATTAGTTTTTTAACCTGTTGGGGCGTTAATTTTTGATACTTATGATTAAACCAATTATTGTTGATGAAATAAGCGATATCTAATATTGAGATTGGTTGAAAAAGCTGATTGGTAAGGGGTTTTAAAAATGATATTTTCCCATATTCGCCTTGTATGTTCGGGGTAATTATAGTTCTGTAATAATTGTCGGGAATCCACCCTTCTTTAAATTCTCCACAGACTGCAGTATACACCAATAACCAAGGGGCATAACCTTTCCAACCTAGAGTTTCTTGAGCGTATTGTTGAACTTCTTTTTTTAATTTTATAGGTAATTTCCCTTTTTGTGTTTCAATATTTTTTAAAGCTTTTAATGCTTGCCTGTTAGATATAAAGTGATATCGTTTGTATATTAATAATGTATAATATTTTTTAATGAAATTTTTGACAGGCTCCGTAAGCATCATAGTATTGTTAAGATAATAATTAAATGTATTACCTCTCCAATTCACTAATAATCAAGGGTTTTTTGTTTTTAAGAATCTTAACGACACTCATTTTTATTGGTGTTATCATAATTTCGTTTCTGGTTTTTTGTACTAATGAGCTTACAATTTGATTGACTTCATGAATAGTTGTCAAATTTAGTTGGGGAACATAATGCAGCTCTACAGAGTAATCTTTTTTTTGCACCAATTGTATTTCTCTAATTGTTTTAATTTGTTTTTCAAATAGTAAGTGTAAATGTTCACTTTTTATTCGTAGCCCTGAAGGTAATTCTAAAGTAACCGATTGCCTACCTTTTACTGAAAACATAATAGGTAATGGTATATTGCAATTGCATTGTTCTAAGGTATATTGACCACGATCCCCTATCTCATAACGAATTAAGGGAAACGCATAATTATTTAAATCAGTAATTAATAATTTTCCTGTCACATTTGGTGGCACAGGTACATTATTATCGTCGACGTATTCAATATGCACAGCATCATGTAAAATGTGAAGTCCGGTTTGGTTTGGGCACTCTGCAGCTATCAATAAAACTTCTGTATTCCCATATTGATCGCAAACTGGCGCGTTAAAGGCTTTCTCCATAATTTTACGTTGATTTTCAAGCAATGGTGCCGATGTAACCCAAACCATTTTAGGAGGATGAATTTTTAAGTTGTGATCTAAAAGAAACAGTGCAAATTCATATACAACATCTACGTAACCTTGTAAAAGTGTTGGCTTTAATTTGTTTATCTCTATGACAAATTTTTTCACCTGTGATAAGTTCATTTCCGCACCTGGCAAAAAAATTCTTTTTGTGGGCCACCACAAAACAGTATTAACTACTTTTTTAAATAACGAGCGTTTATAGCGATAAATAAATGCTTGGTTTTCGTACGGTTTAATCCCCCACCAATTTAAAATGCGCCATTGCAAAGAACTAATAGGGAATCTTAAATCGTGTAAAACCGAAACAGCTTGACCAGTACTGCCTGAAGATGACATCTTGCTGACGTGCCAAAATTTAACACCCTTTGCCTTAATTGAATTAAAATTATTTTTTAGCTCTTCTCGTGTAAGTGGCGGTAAGTTTAAAAAATCTACTGGTGTTAATTGGTCAACGTTATCTAATGCTTTTGCATATTTGTTTCCATAAAATTCAGAATTTTCAAAGGCGTGTTTTACAAGTGCTTGCCTTTTTTTAAAATTCAGTTCATTAATAGAACCATTTAACAGTTCTTTTTCATTTTTTAAATAAGAATTGTAAAGTGAAGGCTTTAATATCTTTGTTTTAATGAAATATATTATTTCCTTAAAATTAATCTCCATTTCTATCTTTGCACATTTTAAATTGACGATTGTTCAAGCAATATTCTATTTTCAAAATCTTGCA
>NZ_JBDVOT010000238.1:0-2493 GCF_039968975.1 Maribacter sp.
AGTAGTGGTCAAAAACTTAGACGCCTATTATAATTTTGCGAAATTTAAGATTGCTTCATTGCCCAGTATAGGTGGTGTTAAAAGTGCTTTTGTTTTAAATGAAGTAAAGAATGATACTCACTTTCCGTTACTATAAATAAAAAGGGGCTTGTAGATGAATTCAACTACAAGCCCCTTTTTAAATTGTATAGCTATTATTTCATTGCAACGGCATTAGGAGGGTATTGCTCTAAAATTTGAGAAACAAATTCTCTAATGCGCTCTTCTTTTTTGGCGATGTTTTTGGTGTTAGAAAGTGTGCCTACACCTTTACCTTGCCACACCAATTCGCTAGTTTTATTATCTATGAGGTCAATATATAAAGAACCTTGGGTGCTTGCACTAACACTTGTGCCGCCCCAGCCAAAACCAGGTCCCCATGCCCATGGGTTATAACCCCATCCCCAGGCACCACCCCAGCCATAGTTGTTATTGTATACGTCAACCCTTTCTTGTTCTTTGGTGAAAATACTGACTAAGATGTCTGGTGTTTCAGACTTTACAAAACCTCTAGAGCTCATTTCAGTTTCAATGGCACGAAGAATACGCTTCTTGTCTAAATCTGATATTTGAGCTTTGTCTATGCCTGTTTTATAGAAAGCATAAGATTTATATCCGTTAAAATCTGCTTTTTGATCATAATCAGAAAGTACACTAACCGATGAGCAAGAAGTGATAAAAACTAAAAGAAGCAGAGGTAAGCCAAGTAATTTGATGTTTTTCATAACGTTATATATTTTAAGTACTTATTTTTTCTAAAAAGAATATTCACAAATACCGTGCCGAGCTATGTTAAAATCTACTGTGTATTTGTTTTAGGATCATACCCGTACGGGCAATGTCTGCAACCACTTTCACAGCAATATCCCCGTTTTAAGTGGTATTGTTTGGTAAAAACTCTAAATCCGTTTTCAGACCAATAAAAATCACCTTCTTCAATAGGGATTATTTCTTTCATGTAATCAATACCTTTTAATAGTATAAAGTTACTTCTTTCTGTTGATAACCTAAAAGCAATATGTTTTGAAGTTAGCAATTAAAGCGCTTAATCCATTATTTGACCATTAATCGGTTTTGTTGGCAATAAAAACCAGTAATTTTTTTACGGTCTAATTTTGGCTTTATATTTGTTGTAATAGTATCAAATTAAATCTATGATATTGGTTTTTAGACATTTCTTCTATAAAAATTATGTGGGTCTTTCACTATGGCCTTTCATATTTTTAAAAAATGGAAGTTTAAAAAATGATGATGTTCTCATAAACCATGAGAAAATTCATTTGCGTCAGCAACAAGAATTATTGATTCTTCCTTTTTATATTTTATATCTAACAGAATGGGTAATTAGAGCCATTTGCTATTTAGATACTTACAAAGCTTATCAAAATCTTAGTTTTGAGCGCGAGGCTTATGTAAATGAAAATGATATGGATTATCTGTCCAATCGAAAAACATTTAGCTTTATTAAATATCTTTGGCGATAAATTCGCCCTACTTGCAAAGCATTAATCAATTTATTGAACATCCCTTATTAGCAGAAAAGCAGGTAACTCTTGTTATTAAGCGCGAAGATTTATTACATCCGTTTATTTCTGGAAACAAGTATAGAAAACTTAAGTACAATTTATTGGCTGCCCAGGCAGAAAACCAGCATACCATTTTAACCTTTGGCGGAGCATATTCTAACCATATTGCCGCAACTGCCTATGCGGCGAAAGAAAAAGGGTTTAAGGCAATAGGGGTTATACGTGGAGAAGAACTTGAATCTTCATGGAAAACGAACGCCACTTTAAAGAAGGCTTATGATGATGGTATGCGTTTTAAGTTTATAAGCAGAAGCGACTATCGAGAAAAAGAATCTGACGTATTTATTGATGATTTACGAAATGAGTTCGGACAATTTTATCTGGTGCCAGAGGGAGGGACTAATGATTTAGCGATAAAAGGGTGCGAAGAAATTATTACCAAAAAAGATAAAGAATTTGATTTCATATGCAGCAGTGTGGGTACTGGCGGTACGGTATCAGGGTTAATAAAGTCCTCTTTTTTACATCAAAAAGTACTAGGTTTTTCTGCGTTAAAAGGAGGCTTTTTAAATGATGAAATAGAAAAATTGGTAGACAACCAACGGTGGCAATTGGTGACCGATTATTATTTTGGTGGCTATGCAAAAACATCAGAAGAGCTAATTCATTTTATTAATACATTCAAAGAAATCACGTCTATTCCATTAGATCCTATTTATACAGGAAAAATGATTTTTGGGTTGTTCGATATGATTAAGCATGATACTTTTGCGGTAGGAACCAAAATTATGGCAATACATACGGGTGGTTTACAAGGTATTGCTGGCATGAATAGTGTACTGAAAAAGAAAAATTTACCTTTGTTGAATATATGAAAAAGATAATTTTGTTGGTTTTGTTGATTGGAATAGGGGTGTCATCTTGTAAA